>JAGMDF010000070.1 GCA_023128825.1 Caldifarciminota bacterium
AAAAAGAAGGCGGCGGCGACGTCGATATAAATGTCGGCGGAGATGCAACGGTCCCTAAGGATATGCCAAAAGAACTCGTTTATCCCGGCGCCAAGGTCACGAGTTCCTTATCCGTGCAAAAAGAAGGAAAGCATGTAACTAACGTGTCGTTTGAGACCCGCTCATCCATGACTCGTGTAACCACTTACTACAAAGGACTTTCGGGCAAAGGCTGGGAATCTGCATTAACGGTAAGTGGCACAGAAGGAGCACAACTTCTTCTCAAAAAAGGCGACATGGGAGCCGTAATCACAGTCGCAGAAACGGACGGCAAAACTGTGATCGGAGTAGTATACGGAGAAGACCTGAACTAGTAGCTTTCGAGGTGTATAATGTCCGGACATTCTAAATGGTCAACGATCAAGCACAAAAAGGCTGCGACCGACGCCCGGCGCGGCAAGCTATTCTCCAAGCTGATCCGTGAGATTACGGCGGCGGCAAGGGTTGGCGGAGGCGACCTTGATGCCAACCCCCGCCTGAGAACCGCGGTAGATGCGGCAAAGGCCTCCAACATGCCCTCAGACAACATCGAGCGGGCCGTAAAGCGCGGAACCGGCGAACTCCCAGGCGTCACATACGAAGAGGTAACATACGAGGCCTACGCGCCCTCGGGAGTGGCCATGGTGATAACGGTATTGACCGACAACAAAAAACGCACCTTAAGCGAGATCAAATACGTACTCTCCCGCCACGGCGGTCACCTGGGGTCTACTGGAAGCGTAGCCTGGCAGTTCCGCTCTTGCGGCATTATCCATCTTGCTGCGGATGCCTACGGCGAGGACGAGGCGCTTGAGATGGCGCTTGAGGCCGGCGCAGAGGACTTTCGCCGCGATGGATCGATATACGAGATCAAAACCGAGTCTGGAAAGTTCGCCGTGGTAAGGGACTCTTTGGCCGAAGGCGGCGCTGAGATACTTCACGCCGAGCTGACCCAGATACCGCAGAATACCGTGTCTTTGAGCGAAAAGGACGCAGCCAAGGTCTTAAAACTCATAGACGCGCTTGAGTACCTCGACGACGTCCAGCAGGTCTACGCCAACTTCGACATACCCGAAGAGGTAATGGAGAAGCTTGCCGCCGAGTAGTAAACAGTTAGTTAATCATCTAAGCCGGGTGGATCGGATACTGGAGAGAAGGGGAAGATCAAAAGGATGAAGCCGAAGGGCTTTGGATAGGTTAAGCTGATTATGAAAATACTGGGCGTTGATCCGGGGCTGGCCTCGACCGGGGTGGTGGTCATTGAGGCTGGGCAGGAGCTCGAACTTCTGTACAAGGAGGTAATCTGCACCAGGCCGGAACAATCAACACCAGCAAGACTCGGGATAATCGCAGAGGGATTGGAAGGGGTTATCCAGGATCACCATCCTGATCTGCTGGCTCTGGAGACCGCCTTCGTTCGCCGTGATACCCCGCAGTCCGGGCTCTCACTGGGCAAGGTGATGGGGGTTATCCTCCTTACGGTGCACAGGAAAAAACTTGACCTCATCGAGGTGACCCCGCGCGAGGTCAAGGAAACGCTCACCGGCTACGGCAACGCATCCAAGGAACAGATGGGGCGCGCGGTTGCAAAAAATCTGAGGCTTTCCGAACCGCTGAAACCCTCGCACGTGACGGACGCGGCCGCGGTGGCCTTGACTGCAGCCTCAATCGTGGCTACACTTCATAAAAGATGATAGGTTTTCTCAAAGGCCGCGTGATCTCGCGGGATGAAGAGTCAGAAATCATAACACTTCTGGTGGGACAGGTGGGATACGAGGTACGGCTGCCTCACATTGTATACAGGGGACTGGAAATCCATCGCATGAGTCTTGAGAATGAACCGGATTTGGAGCTGTTTATTTACCAGCACCAGACCGAGCGCTCGCCCAAGCCACTTCTCATCGGGTTCCGCAACGAGATGGAGCGCGAGTTCTTTACAAAGCTTATATCGGTGCAGGACATCGGCCCCACCGCCGCGGCAAAGGCTTTCACAATGCCCATACGCACCATTGCAAGGGCCATTGAGGAAAGGGATATCTCTACATTAACCAAGCTTTCAGGTGTGGGAAGGACAAAGGCTGAAAAGATCGCTGCAACACTCGCTGGCAAGGTAGCCAAGTTCGCACTGATTCAAGGGGAAGAGAGGGAGATTCCTGAAGCCGTCTCCACCGACGAGTTGAGATTGCAGGTGATAGAGGTTCTCATCTCCCAGCTTGGCTACAGGCGTTCGGAGGCCGTGGAAATGGTTGACGAGGCTTTAAAAGAGAATCCCGGGTTAGAAACCCCGGAGGAGCTTTTCGATGCGGTCTACAGGGCAAGAGGCTGACGAGAGCCGCGAAGATAAGGCAAAGGGGTACTCCTTGCTGAATGAGAGTGACGTAGACGATAACAAACGGTGGAACCTCCGACCTGAGCGGCTGGCGGAGTGCATCGGGCAATCCAGGCTGGTGGAGACCTTATCTATCGCAATCGAAGCTGCCCGCAAGCGTGAAGAACCCATGGATCACGTATTGCTTCACGGCCCGCCTGGTCTGGGAAAGACAACCTTTGCCAACGTGATAGCCAGGGAGATGGGGGTCCCTATAGTTACCACCTCCGGGCCGGCGCTTGAGCGCGCAGGCGACCTGATCGCCTATCTAACAGGCCTGGAACGCGGTTCGATTCTCTTCATCGACGAGGTGCATAGACTGCCCAAGGTGGTTGAGGAGTTTCTTTATCCGGCGATGGAGGACTTCGCGGTTGATTTTATATTCGACAAGGGCGCCCACGCAAGGTCTCATAGATTCCGTCTGGACCGCTTTACGCTCGTAGGTGCGACGACACGTCCCGGTCTGCTTTCCGCACCTTTAAGGGAGCGGTTCGGGATCACAAGAGCGGTTGGCTTCTATACCGAGGAGGAGCTTGCCCAGGTAGTAAAGCGTTCGGCCGGGATTCTCCAGGTTCAGGTAGATGAGGAAGGTGCACGAGAGATTGCCAAAAGGGCAAGGGGGACCCCGAGGATCGCAAACACCCTGCTTAAAAGGGTTCGCGACTTTGCTCAGGTTCGCGCCGACGGACGCATCACCCGAAAGGTGGCGCTGGACGCGTTGGCGCTCGAAGGTGTAGACGAGATCGGTCTTACCGATCTCGACAGAACCCTTCTTCTTGCGATCATAAGATTCTACAGAGGAGGCCCTGTGGGGCTTGAGGCGATAGCGGCCACCTTACAGCATGAGTCCGATACCATAGTGGACATGATCGAGCCGTTCCTTTTGAAGATCGGCTTCCTGGCCCGAACGCCATCGGGAAGGGTCGTAACCGATGGGGCATGCGAGCACCTGGGTGAGTACCCGAAGACCAAGCACGGACGTCGACAATCAAAGACCGGGGATCTGGATCTGTGAGGATCTACGTAACCCGGCGCATACCGGAGGGGGCGCTAAAGCTTTTGGCCGATCACGACGTTGAGATATACCAGGGGGAAATCCCGATCCCGCGCAGGGAGCTCTTGGAGAAGGTGGCCGATGCCTCGGCGCTGATCTCACTGCTCTCCGATCCTATAGATGCGGAGCTGATGGACGCCGCCCCACATCTCAAAGTAATCGCCAACTACGCGGTGGGGTACGATAACGTAGATATAGACGCGGCGACGAAAAGGGGAATAGTTGTGACCAACACCCCTGACGTTTTGACCGACGCCACGGCCGAGCTTGCCTGGGCGCTTTTGTTTGCCGCGGCAAGGAGGATTGGGGAAGCGGAACGGTTCACAAGAGCCGGCAGGTTTACAGGATGGGGACCTCAGCTTATGCTCGGCCAGGGGATTCGAGGAAAGACGCTTGGGGTGGTAGGAGCGGGAAGAATCGGAACGCGCTTCGCGCTCGGCTCGCGCGGGTTCGAGATGAAGGTTTTTTACTACGACCAGGAGCGCAACGAAACCCTGGAGCAGGGGCTTGGCGCCAAAAAAGTAGACATCTCCTATCTGATGTATGAGGCCGACTTCGTCTCCATTCATCTTCCCCTGACTCAAGAGACCAAACATCTCATAGACGCGCACCAGCTTGCCAGGATGAAGCCCACCGCGGTCCTGGTAAACACGGCAAGAGGCCCGATCGTTGACGAGGCCGCGCTTGTTGCAGCACTGCGGGCGGGCAAACTTGCGGCAGCCGGACTTGACGTCTACGAAAGGGAGCCGGAGATCAGTAAAGAACTCATAGGGATACAGAACGTGGTCATTGCCCCGCACATCGGCTCTGCCACCCACCAGGCCAGAGGGGCCATGGCAGAGCTATGTGCATACGCGGTGCTCAAGGTCTTTGCCGGCGAAATGACACCAAACATCGTCAACCGCGAAGTTTGGTCAAAGCGAAGATAGCATCCTGAAAATTTTAAATTGCAGAATTATGAAGCGTGGCTGATACTCTCAACCATTTTGCATTTTGCAATGAAGGGCGCTAGCCCTGTTCCTCAAGCTCCCGCTGATAGGCCTCGTCGCGAAGCTCGTTTCGGTATTCCGGCTTCTCGAACGAGTAGTGAAAGTCAGGCTTGCCGTAAGTACCCTCAAGGATGCCCACCACGTCCTCAACGAACACCAGCTCCTCATCGGTAGGGATGACAAATATCTTTACCGGCGATGAGTCCGTTGAGATCACGAACTCGTGGTTGCGGCTTGTCGCTTGACGGTTGCGCTCGGGATCGATCTTTACGCCCAGCTCCTCAAGTCCCCGGCATATCTCCTCGCGCATTTCCCAGCCCTTCTCGCCAACGCCTGCGGTGAACACAATGGCGTCGGTATGACCCAGGGCGGCAAGGTAGGCACCCAGATACTTCTTGGCGCGGTAGCACTCGATCTTAAAGGCAAGCTCGGCCTGCCCCTCGCCTTCCTCCATCGCCTTGTGTACATCCCGGCGGTCAACGTACTTACCGGTTATGCCCAGGATTCCGCTCTTTTTGTTTAAAATATTGATAACCTGCTGTGCGGTGAGATCCTCTTTTTCGGCGATGTAGCCGATTATCGCAGGATCAATGTCGCCTGAGCGGGTACCCATCACCAGCCCCTCAAGAGGGGTAAAGCCCATGGAGTGATCGAAGCTTTTTCCGTTCTTGATCGCGGTAAAGCTTACCCCGTTGCCTATGTGGCAGGTTATGAGGTTAATCTCTTCCGGTTTTTTAGATAGCATAACCGACGCTCTTTTGGATACGTAAAGATGCGACGTTCCGTGGAAGCCGTAGCGGCGCACCTTGTAGGAGCGGTACCACTCGTAGGGGACGGCGTATATGTAGGCCTCCGCAGGCATGGTCTGGTGGAAGCTCGTGTCCATCACCGCCACGTGCGGTATCGAAGGCAGGTACTCCATCGCCGCTTCTATGCCCAGGATGTTGGGCGGGTTGTGCAGCGGGGCAAGATCGGCCAGCTCGCGGAATGTCTCGAGCACCTCAGGGGTGATGCGAACCGATGAAGCGAAGCGTTCTCCTCCGTGCACTACCCTATGGCCGCAGGCCTCGATCTCCGAGATCTCCTTGATTACGCCCACCTTGGGGCTGGTGAGTGTCTCTATGATAAGAGCGGCAGCCTCCTTGTGTGTGGGGCATTTTTTTGATCTCTGGTAGATTTGGCGTCCAGGTACCTGATGCTTGATGAACGAGCCCTCGATGCCTACGCGCTCGACTATGCCGGACGCCAAAGGCCGCCTTATCCCCCACCTGTAGATCATGTACTTTACTGACGAAGAGCCGCAGTTCAAAACGAGAATCTTCATTCTTCTATATCCTCCTTAACTTATTAGACCCAGTATCTCTGTCGTCCTCTTTAAAGAATTACCGTTTTGTGCCGCGCCGCGTGGCAGTTTATGTTCACGGCCACCGGCATGGAGGCGATGTGGCAGGGATGGGTCTCGATGAAAACGGCCAAAGCAGTCACCCTTCCGCCTAAGCCCATCGGGCCGACGCCGGTTGCGTTGATTTTTTTTAAAATCTCGCGCTCAGCATCCGCATACCTCGGATTGGGATGATGCGAGCCTATGTCACGCAAAAGCGCCTTCTTGGCAAGATACGCCACGTGCTCGAACGTGCCGCCGATGCCTACCCCTACGATTACCGGAGGGCACGGGTTGCCGCCGGCATTGCGAACCCATTCGACCACGAAATCCGCTATCCCCTCAAGCCCATCGGCAGGCTTCATCATCTTTACACTGCTCATGTTCTCAGAGCCGCCGCCCTTGGGAGCTATCGTGATCTTTATCTTATCCCCAGGCACTATATCCCAGTGGATGATCGCCGGGGTGTTGTCGTTGGTGTTCACCCTTGCCCCTGCCGGGTCGGCAACGATTGATTTTCTCAGATAGCCTTCCTTATAACCCTGCCTCACGCCTTCGTTTATCGCCTCACGCAGGTCCTCACCCACAAGATGTACCTCCTGGCCCAGTTCCACAAAAAACACCGCAAATCCGGTATCCTGACAGATGGCAAGCTTCTCCGAGCATGCTATGTCTATATTCTCCGCGATTTGTGCTAGTATCTCCTTGCCCACCGGTGATTCTTCCTTTTCCTTGGCTTCAAGCAGGGAGCGCTTCACGTCTGCGGGCAACATGGTGTTGGCCTCGATGCACAGGTTCCTAACAGGCTTAATTACGTCACTTACGTCAAACTCGCGCACGTCACCTCCTTGAAAAGTTTAGGGGATGAAACATCTGTTAATCTTACGCCGAGTGTGGTTAATGTCAAGAAATCCAGTCAGGTTTACATCGCACTCGTCACAAAAAAGGTGGACAAAAGGTGGACAAAAGCTAGACAAAAGGTGGACAAAATTCGTGGTCCCCGCGAATACACGAAGTGGATTTGTGGGGTGTTTTACCTTCCCATCTTTCGGGCGATAAGGGCCATTTTGAATATGGAGTGCAACGACCGCGTCGTTGCCTCCCTTATCAAGGGAGGGGGAGTCATTGCGAGATCAAATGGAGAGTGGGTTCTCTAACCCGCTGTTTCTTAAATCGCGGACTGGAGAGTCCGCGCTCCATGATAAGGGAGGCACTTTGCCACCAGGGAGGGGGATTTGTAAC
>JAGMDF010000071.1 GCA_023128825.1 Caldifarciminota bacterium
CCCCTTGAAAGCTTTGCTTTCATAGGGTACACAACCACCGTGTCCAGCTCTAGAAGGTCGCAGTATATCTATATCAATTATCGAAAGTCTATTTGAGGGTGACGCTGGAAAATCTATAATAGTACAACTCCCTTTGCCCACATTGAGGAAATGTATCTTTAACATATGCCACCTCCTTGGCTATTCTTGCCAGGTTGGATGTTTAATGGAGACGGAAGTGGATCATTTATAAACAAACCCACCCTCCATCTATATTACCGATTATTGTAGTATTTTTCAGGCTGTTGTCAAGCCCCCTCCCCCTTTATCCCCCTACCCTATGGGGTGCAGTAAAATTGGCACCCCAAGGAGCACGCTGTCCACCAGGGAGGGGGAACTATAAAGCGCATCCCCTTCAGGTATCAGGTCAGCCTGCCCTCCGTCATTGCGAGATTTTGCTTCGCAAAATCGTGGCAATCTCATAGCACCTACCCTTAATCTTCGGCAGTTACCTGAAAACTTCAGCACAGTACAATGAGATTGCTCCCTGCGTTCGCCCTTCGGAACTTCGTCCGGCTTCACTTCGTCCAGCCGTGTTTTGGAGTACGACAACCGCGTTGTCGCCGCACTCAATGGGAGTACAAAAAGCAATGACTCACAGATTGCTTCGTTTCCTTCGGAAACTCGCAATGACGATTAAGGGGGTTAAATCTGTGAAAATCTGCGTTCCGAAGGGAAACGAGTGAAACGAGTTTCAATCTGTGGTTTATAGAATCCAATCTGTGAAAATCTGCGTCATCTGCGGATAAATAAAAACCCTGTCCATCTTTTTTCACCCCACAAATCTGCTTCGCAGTTACTCCGCGAGCGTCGTCATTTCATGTCGCGGGGACCCCGAATTATGTCCATCTTTTGACCAGCTTCTGACCATCTTTTGTCCAGCTTTTTTTACCCCACAAGATCGCTTCGCTCTCTTGCGGGGACCCCGGGGTTTTGTCCACCTTTTGTCCACCTTTTGTCCAGCTTTTGACCAGCTTTTGACCAGCTTTTGACCAGCTTTTGACCAGCTTTTTTTACCCCACAAGATCGCTTCGCGCTCTTGCGGGGACCCCATTCTTTCATCCTGAGACAGCTTCTCAAAGTTCATTGCCGACTACCCAATTCATCGATTTTGCCCCAATTAGTTTAACATTGTTAAAGAGGGACTTGACAAAGTTCAAAAATTCACTATAATTAGCCTATGACTGAAAAGAAACTCATCGGACGCTGCCCGGTCTGCAACGGAAGTCTTTATATTTCGGAACTTAGCTGTCGCGAGTGCAAAATAAAGATCCGGGGTGAGTTCGAAGTCCCTATATTCGCGCGACTTACAGACGAGGAGCGCGAGTTTTTGATGATCTTCCTGCGCTCCAGGGGCAGCTTAAGGGACGTACAAAGGGAACTTGCGCTCTCCTACCCTACGGTGCGTTCGCGGCTGGACGCATTGCTAGCCAAGATGGGGATCGCAACCTCAAGAGCCTCCCATGAAGAGATAAGCGACGTACTTGATAAACTTGAGGCAGGCGAGCTCTCCGCAGAGGACGCGGTAAAGCTCATCAAAAAAGAAGAGTCAGAAGAATAAAGGAGGAAGACGTGAGTAAAAGCAAGCCGATCATTAAAAAAACAAAACCCGACGATCAGTTTCTTAAGAATCTGCTTCGCGGGCTGTTCGTAGGCAACTAAAGATTCAAGGAGGCGAAGTGAACGCAAAGGATGTCGAGTTAATGGCGTTCGGCCACCGCGACTAAGGAAACGTAATGGCAGATAAACCCATGAGCAACGTCGGATTCAGGATGATGTCTGCGTCCATCAACAGGCGCAATCGGAAGAACCCGCCCGCCGAGATGCTGAAAGAGGCCGGTATCAAGCCCGGATTTCGGGTGTTGGATTACGGGTGCGGCCCGGGCGGGCATTCCATCGCCGCAGCCGAGTTGGTGGGCGAACAAGGCAAGATTTACGCACTGGACATCCATCCACTTGCCGTCAAGAAAATTCAAAAGCTTGCTTCAGACAAGGGTCTTGCTAATACCGAAACCATCTGCTCCGACTGCGCCACCGGCCTGGAATCCGAGAGCTTAGATATGATTCTTCTGTACGATGTCTTCCACAATCTGAGCAATCCGGATGACGTTCTTTCTGAGTTGAACCGCGTATTGAAGCCGGATGGAATCCTATCCTTCAGCGATCACCACATGCAGGAAGATGAGATACTCACACAGATCGAAGGCAGCGGCCTGTTCAAGCTATCAGGGCGAAGCGAAAAGACTTATAGTTTCGTGAGATTAAACAAAGGAGGAAGAAATGGAAGAAAGAGAACGAATTCTAAAGCTCCTTGAGAACGGCAAGATAACCGCCGACGAGGCGACCAAACTCCTTAACGCCTTGGGTGAAACCTACCGCTGGGGTCCGAGGCACGTGCCAGGTCCTGATCTCGGCGAGCGCATCGCGCGCAAGGTGGAACTTAGTCTCAAGGGACTGCCTGATATGATAGAAAGCAGCATCTGGTTCGCCGGTTCAGGCGAGGAAAAGGAATTAGAGTTTAACCCCAAGGATCGGCTCGTTATAAAGGCCGTATCCGGCGACGTAACCATCAAAGGCGACGACGAGCGCAAGATTCGCATCAAGCTCCGCAACGGACATAAGGTTTCCGAAACCGAAAACGAACTGCTGCTCAAGACCATGTCCGGCGACATCGACATAGAGGTTCCTAAATCACAGGAGGTGGAGTTAAAAGCAGCCGCTGGTGACGTCTCGGCAAGCAATCTCGCTTCGGAACTGTCAATACGCTGCGGCGGAGGCGACCTGAAGCTTAAGAATATCTCAGGAAGACTCACCGCAGCCGTAGGCGGCGGCGATGTTGAAGGCAAAGATATCTCAGCTGAACTCGATATTCGAGTAGGCGGCGGCGGTATAGACCTTGACCTTTCGGCATGCCGAGGGGTGGGGCGCATCGAGCTCGGTGGTGGGGATATCAACCTCACAATCCCTGAAGAGGCAAACGTTGAGCTTATCATCCACAAACCCGAATATGGAGACATCTCAAGCGACTTCGACCTCGAGCCTTCTGACGAAGAGGATGAACTCAAAGCCGTTTTAGGGAAACCTGAAGCAAAACTTTACGTCAGAACAAAGCATGGCGACATAACCCTTCGTAAAAGAAGCGACCGTTCCGACAACGAACGCAAAAGGAGCGAGAAATGACCGCAGGACTGGCCGGACTCCCAGGCATAGGCGCTTGGATAGCTGCCTTGATCCTTGCAGGAGTCCTTGCCAACCTTTATTCTATCGCTGCATCAAACAAACGTCCGGTTAAGGTTCAATCTAAAGAACTGAGCAATCAAAGGAGGAAAAGATGATTCGTGGCATCTTCTGGGGACTGGTAGTTGCGTGGATAGGTATCTGGATATGGCTGGGTTCAACCGTAGCGCCGGGGACCTTTGCGTTCCGCTACTCCTGGCCGATAATCTTTGTGATTCTGGGACTTATGGGAATAGTGGAGCTAATACAAAGAGCGACCGGGAAAACCAGGTACGGAACACGTTTAGGACGCGTAGGCTGGAAGCTATTCTGGGGACTGCTGCTTATTGCTATAGGATTGGTTGTCTGGTTCTCAAACATCGGATTGATCGTTCCGGGCTTCGGTACGTTGTGGCCCTTCATTATCGTGGCCGTTGGCGTAGCGATAGTGATTCGTGTCATAATCCATTATGCCTGCCGTAAGCCACGAAAAGTTACAGTTATCATAGACAAGCTGGAAGAAGGAAAGATAGACGTGGATGAAGCGGTGGACGAAATCCGCCGCACCCGTAACACCCGCAAAGGGCATCACTGCCATGAGTAGCGAAGCTACCCTGCGCATCCTGCGGATGGTCTCTGAGGGCAAGATAACGGCTGAAGAGGCGGAAAAGCTTTTGGAGGCAATAGAAGGGGCGCATCCTGAGGCGAAAAGTATAACCGTCCTGGTCTTTGAGAAGGGCAAGGAGAAACCCAACGTGAGAATCAATCTTCCCCTCTCTCTCGCGCGGTTCGCGATGAACTTCGTTCCGGCCTCGGTGCTTGCCCGCCAGGAGATACCCGCCGATACCATCCTAAAGGCGCTGGATCAAGCCCAGCCAGGCAAGGTGTTTGAGGTCAAGGATGAGGAAGGCAAAAAGGTGGAGATATACCTACATTGACTCTTAGCTTGGGCAAAATCCTCTTCCGCACCCGGGGCGTCCTGGCAACGCTCTGGGTACTCTTGTTGCTCGTATTCTCCGACCCCTGGATAAGCGTGTGGAGTGCGCTTTTATTTATACCGGGACTCTTAATAAGATTCTGGGCCGCGGGCTTCATAGGACCCCAATCGCGCAACCGGCAGATCGCCACAGATCATTTAGCCACCCGCGGCCCTTACGCTCTTTTGAGACATCCCTTATACCTCGGCAACGCGTTGCTGGTCGCGGCAGGACTCATGTTTCTGCAACCCCACTGGATTCTTACCGTCCTAACTGCCGCAGGATTCGTAACGCTCTACGTCCTGATCGCTAAAGCTGAGGAGAAGCATCTTTCTCTGAAGTACGGCAAGGGGTACGACGAATACCGCCAAAGGGTGACGCCTCTCTTCCCCAAGCGATTCGAAGGTCCCTTGTTTGCGGGTTTCAATCTATCCTGGGCCCTTCGTGAGTATCAGACGTGGATCGTGGTAGGGCTTTTATATCTGTTTGCGTTTTTGAGACTTCGCTTCATCCCATCGTGCTCCTTTTTAGCCGGAGGTTAAAAAGATCGCAAAAAATCACGTGTAGAATGGGCTCTCTAGTCCGTTTATTTATTATATACCATCTGTAGGGGCATGGCATACCCTATGTTACCTATGAGATTGCTTCGTCGCTTCGCTCCTCGCAATGACACCACCCTACCCTCCCCCATCAAGTGGGAGGAAATTATATGCTCCTTTTTACCTAGCGGTAAAAAGATCGCAGTATAGAACTGTCCTAGGGGTCCCCGCGGCGTTACGTAGTAACGGCGTGGGGTAATAGTTACCCCTCCCTCGACGGGAGGGGATAGGGGGAGGGTGAGATAATACCTAATCTGCGTATCCGAAGGAAAACGACTGTAAGGAGTTCTACCGAAGGGAAACGAGTTTCAATCTGCGGATAAAAAAGAGGGCAAGGCGTACCCTATGGGATGCAGTAAAGTTAGCATCCCAAGGGGCAGGCTCTGCCTTGCCTCTACAATCTGTGAAAATCTGTGTCATCTGTGGTTAAAAATTTCCCTTCTCCTCGGCCTTGATCTCGTCCCACAGCTTGTCCAGCTCCTCGATTCCCATCTTGGTCATATCAAGCCCCCTCTCTTTAGCTAGACGGCGCACCTCCTCGAACCGGCGCTGGAACTTGGCATTTGAACGCTCAAGCGCCTCCTCGGCGCGAACCCCGATGTGCCGGGCAAGGTTCACTACTGAAAAGAGTATGTCACCAAGCTCGCGCTCAAGATCGTCTGTTTCCTTACCGATGTGTTCGGTTAACTCCTGGGTTTCTTCCCTGACCTTGGCCAAGGGACCCCGGGTGCTCTCCCAGTCGAACCCCACCCGCGCCGCGCGCTCCTGCATCATCTGGGCGCGTATGAGAGCTGGCAAGGACTTGGGAACCCCTTCGAAGAATCCCGCCTTTCCACTCTTTTCCGCTTCCTTGATACGCTCCCAGTTGGCAAGAACGTCCGCTTCACCCTCGACCTTCGTTTCCCCGAACACGTGGGGGTGACGGCGGATAAGCTTTTCAGCCGCCCTCTCCTGTACCTTTTCATAGTCGGTAAGACCGGCATCCCTGGCAATCTCGATGCCCATGAAAACGATGTATAAAAGATCGCCCAGTTCCTCCTCGATCTTGGCTCCGTCCCCTGACTCAAGCGCCTCTGAAAGCTCGTATGCCTCCTCGATATAGAGGTGTTTGATTGAAGAAAGGGTCTGCTTGCGGTCCCATGGACACTGGCTGCGCAGCCGCGCAACTATCTCACGAAGATTCATAAATCTCCTTCAGAACAAGTCGGTGGAGTTTCAGAAGAACTCTTAAAACCTGCCGTAGACAGATTAGTGCCGCGGTGTTACGGTGTTAGGGGTGTTAGGGGTGTTACGGGTGTTACGGGTGTTATGGGTGTTACGGTGTTGCGGGTCAGGCGGAAAGCGTACCGAACCGGTTATCTCGAGCTTGAGACGCCGGGATGAGATCAGGACAGCGTCCAGGTGCTGAAGATGCATGAACGGCAAGTCATCCTGAAGCGCTCTCATGGAGGAATCAACCGCCTCAGGACGCCCTTCAAGGATGAGTAAGAAGGGATAGGCCCGCCATCCGGCGGTATCCTGCGGTTCGCCGAGCACAAGCTTGGGCGTCCGCGAGAGTGAACCACGGGCAGCGAGACGCTCGGAAAGCTGGGTCTGGATCACGGAAACGATCCCTCGCATACTGTCGAGTTCCGACTCGATCCTTGAAAAGTCCTCCGGCAAACCATTCCAACCGGCTGCCTTGCCCTCAAGCTCTTCAACCTCAGTCACAAGGGCCCGGCGTTCCTCAAGAAAGTCCAGGTGCTGCCTTCGGTTTCGGAGTCCAATATACGCACCGCCGGCAATCACCAGGGCAACGAGAACCCCAAAGATAGTGCTTATAAGTGCCTTCATTGTATCTTCAGCAGCACCCGATGCTCAATCAGGCCTTGCCTGGTCCCCTGCGGTTCGCTTTCAATAACCCTCAATAAACCGCTTCGTGAGAGTTCTTCTAAGTAGCGAGCCACTTTGACGTTGGATGGACTAAGACATCTGGTGATAACGCTGTCAGGCTCTATACGGCAGGAGAGAAACTTCATGCCCGGTTCAAGTTCGGTGCGCAGGAGCCTTAGGATATCCAGACGCCTCTCCGTATCCTTGCGAGCGTCCTCCATGACAAGCATAAGCTCACTATGACTGTCCTTAAGATCCTTATACCGGATGATCTCAGCCTCCAGGATCTCTAGAGAATCGCGTTTCACCCCAAGCTCACCAATCTCATCCGCCAGGTTGTTGAGGGAATTCCACTGAAGAATAAGACCAATGCCAACGATAAGCGAGGTCCCAAGCAGGATCCCCAGAAAAAGCAGTAGGAACTGTAATGAGGTAAGTTTCTCCGGGCGACGCCTGACCGCAAGATCAATCTGTATCATCACTCCCCCCTCAAAGCACAGGCATAGGCCAAGGGAAATAGCACCCCTTCCCCGGCTTTGCATTCGATCTGGACGCCGTCGAATGGATCAAACACCTCGCCCGTCAGATCAATGCACTCACCAAGGACTCGGGCGTTCTCAGGCACAAGTGCCGCCTCACCGGACAAGAGGAAGTGATCCAGCCTGCGTTTGTCCTGGGGAAGAAAGTTGCGCCTGACCTTAAGCTCATCATGCCAGAGGCTCAAAGCCTCCTCGCTAAGCCTTGCCTCTTTCAGATTGACCCGAGGGATCTCCTGTATAAGGATCGGATTGCCGTGACTTACAACAACAAGGAAACCTCTGCTACGGTCAAGATGCAGGATAATAATATCCTTCTCTCCCCACTTGGAGCGAAGCACCGCGTTCGCAAGCGCGGTCAAGGCGGTCTCGATATGGGTAGGGTTTTTGGGGAAGAGCCCGCTTTTGCGCTGGATCACCTCAAGCGGAGCCGCCACTGCAACAATCCAGGTCTGGCTGCCCACGCTGCGCAAAGGGTCGAAGCTCAAGACATCGCGGTGCCTGTTATACTCAAGCATGAACTTTGCCTCCCAGGCCACGTTATCTTCGAGCTCGGAGATGTCCACCTTGTCGGAGGCAAAAACCCTGGCGCGCACCCCCTGACCGCACAAGGGAAACACAAAGCGGGACACCCTTTCGCGGGAGAAGAACTCCTTAAGCACCTGCCTGATCCGCCTTGGCGAGCGGTCATTATCCTCAAGCAGGATACGACCGCAAACCGCCGGGTTCTCTCCTTTAGGCAGGCGAACCCAACGGATCTCCTCCTCAGAAATATCAATCCCGTAGGTCATGGGCAAAGTATATGAGCCTTGATCAGGATGTCAAGTGTGTGTCGAGTCTTGCCCTTTTATTGATACTACTGTTAAACCGGCTCGCCAAGGCCTTCTTTGAGTATTGGGGTGTTTAGATCAGGCAGATAGACTGGCCCCGCCTGCGTCGCCGTCTGCGCACCGAAGTAAATCTTTAAGGATAAACTAACACATACCTGATGATACGTAAAGGACTTGACATTTTTAAAAAGTTCAATATAATAAAGCAATGAGATGTATAGAGAGTGCAAAAAAGAATCAGGCCAATCCCATTCCTTTTACAAATGTCAACCTGGACGAATAAGTCCAAAGGAGGGTACGATGCCGAGGTACGTAAAAAGAAAAGACAGCGACACATGGCACTGGTGTACCAATTGCTCTAATTATCCGACGGGCTTAAACGTAAATGTAAGCTATAAAAAGCCTACCTATGGCGAACTCTGCGACGAGTGCCAGGCGAAAGAAAAGGAGGACCGCTGCACAGGATAGCTTCGCACCTCAAAACACGAAACCGTTAAGGGGCTTAGGTTGGTCAGATCTCGTTGCCTGCGGTGAGACGCGAGGTCGGCCCTTCCTTGTCCCTCATTGAGACCCCTTGGATGCGCAACGGACATTCCTGTCTATCTTGCGCAGAATCACAGCGCGAACTGAAAAAAATCACCACCCGGATCCCGGATCGAAGATTCTGCTATGAGATCGCCACGGGCACCTGCAGTGCCCTCACGATGACGGAATACAGTCTCGAGATCCCCTCTGCGATCTTTTCTCTGTAAAGAGAAAAGGAACATTCTTCTAGGTCCCCAAAGTGGAACGAAGTTACACTTTGGGGTGTAAAATATCTTGATTTTCCCGTCAAATGGAGTATAGTTACCTACCAAGGAGGCGAAATGTTCCGAGGCGCAATAACCGCTCTCGTAACGCCGTTTCGAAACGGCGAGCTGGATATTGATGCGCTGGAAAAACACGTCCGCTGGCAGATAGAACAGGGCATAGACGGGCTTCTGGCCTGCGGCACAACCGGCGAAACCCCGGCGCTTACAGAAGACGAACAGAATCAGGTGATATCAACCGTGGCCAGGATCGCCAGCCAAGCTGACCGCAAGGTACCAGTGCTGGCAGGCGCAGGCACCAACTCCACTGAAAAGACGATCAAGAGGGTAAACCAGGTTAAGGAGTTGGGAGCTGACGCCGCGCTCGTTGTCACACCATACTACAACAAACCTACTCAGGAAGGTCTGTATCGCCACTATGCCGAGATCTGCGAACAGACCGATCTGCCCATAGTTATCTACAACGTTCCATCGAGGACCGGCGGGAATATACTCCCTGCGACCGTCCAGAGGATTGCTGAAAAGTACGATAAGATAGTGGCGGTCAAGGAGGCATCTGGCAGCGTTGATCAGTCCACGGACATTGTGCGGCGCTGCGGGGGCAAGGTCGCGGTGCTTTCAGGCGACGACAGCTTGACCCTGCCCATCATGGCCGTGGGCGGCAAGGGTGTTGTATCGGTGGTATCCAACGTCGCTCCCTACGATACCGCGAACATGGTGCGGTTTTTTGAACAAGGTGAGTTTGCGGCTGCGCTCACCATACATCAAAAGCTCTTCCCGCTTGTGAAGGCTCTGTTTGCGGAGACCAATCCCGGACCTGTGAAGGCTGCAACCGGTCTTATGGGCATCAACTCAGGCGAGGTGCGTCTGCCTTTGGCGCCGGTATCCGAGGAGAATCTGGCAAAGCTTCGCCAGGCGATGCTTGCATACGGTCTGGCGGTATGATCAGGGTGGTAGTTGCAGGCGGCTGCGGTCGGATGGCAGGTGGGGTGGCAAGGTTGGTGAGTGAGACGGAGGATATGGAGCTTGCAGGGATAGTGGAGAGGCCCGATCATTCGGATATCGGAAAATCGAGATACGGGGTCGAGATAACGGCGGATCTAGGAAGTTTACTGAAGGAGGCCGACGCGGTGGTGGAGTTTACATCGCCTTCGGGTCTTCTTGAGATACTTGAAGGGATGAAAGGCTCCAGCATACCCCTTGTCTCAGGAACGACCGGGCTATCCGATGCGGAGTTTGAAAGACTGAAGGAGTCTGCTAGAGATCGCGCGATACTGTGGTCGCCGAACATGTCTGTAGGCGTGAACCTTCTGTTCAAGCTTGCAGCGGAGGCAACAAAGGCGCTGCCCGACTACGACACCGAGATTGTTGAGATGCACCACCGGCATAAGAAGGACGCGCCCTCAGGCACCGCAAAGAAGCTTGCAGAGATCGTTAAGGAACATAGAAAGATAAGCAGGACCATCTATGGCCGTGAAGGACATACCGGGGAGCGAGAGCCGAATGAGCTTGCGGTTCTGGCTCTGCGCGGAGGCGACGTTGCTGGAGAGCATACCCTTTACTTTGCGACCGAAGGGGAACGGCTGGAGCTAACCCACCGCGCTTCAAGCAGGTTAGCATTCGCCAAAGGGGCATTAAAGGCGATAAGATTTATTGCACCTAAACCCAGAGGATTCTATCAATTTGCCGATATCCTGGAGGAAGGTTGAGAGAACACGCCAGGCGTCTAGACCTGCTTCCCCCTTACCTCTTTGCAGAACTTGATAAGGCCAAGGCAGCCTACGGCGAAGGGGTGATAGACTTCGGTGTGGGCGACCCTGATCAACCCACCCACCCTGAGATCGTTAACGCACTTGCGCGTGCGGCAAGTGATCCATCCACCCACCGTTATCCCAGCTACGAAGGAACGCTGAGCCTTCGCCGAGACATCGCCTCCTGGTACAAGCATCGGTTCGGGGTTGATCTGGACCCCCAGACCGAGGTCTGTGTGCTCATCGGCTCAAAGGAGGGTATAAGCCATCTTATCTGGGCGCTTGTTGATCCGGGCGACGAGGTCCTCTATCCTGATCCCTCATACCCGGTCTACCGCAACCAGACCCTTCTTGCAGGAGGAACACCTATCCCCGCCCCTCTGCTTGAAGCAAATCACTTCATTATGGATATACCGCGTCTGCGGGCCACTCATAAGACCAAACTGCTCATCCTCAACTATCCCTCAAACCCCACCGCAGCCGTAGCTTCACCCATCTATCTTGCCGAGGCGGTGCAGTTCGCCCACGCTCACAACATGTGGCTTGCAAACGACAACACCTACTCCGAGATATATTTCGACGATGAACCTCCAAGCGTTCTATCGGTTCCAGGAGCCAAGGAGTGCGCGGTGGAGTTCGGTTCCTTTTCCAAAACCTTCAACATGACCGGCTGGCGGATCGGGTTCGTTGTCGGAAACGCACGGATGATCGCCGCCCTATTAAAGATCAAGCAGAACACCGACTCCGGGGTGTTTGTAGCGATCCAGCGTGCGGCTCAGACCGCCCTTGAGCTGGCAGGCGAAGTCGGTAAAGAGATACGGACGCTTTACAAATCGCGCAGAGGCGCCTTGCTTGCAGGACTCAACCAGCTGGGCTGGGTTATCCCTTCTCCCAAGGCTACATTCTACGTATGGGCAAGGGTGCCTAAACAAGGATTGTCGTCAATGGAGTTTGCCAAGAAGATGCTTGCTGAGACCGGCGTCCTTGTGACGCCCGGCATAGGTTTCGGCGAGGCAGGCGAGGGCTACGTTCGCTTTTCATTGACACTCGACCGCGCTCAAATCGAAGAGGCTGTGGATCGGTTAGGGAAATGGCTCTGATAGTAACCAAGTTCGGCGGTCGCTCGCTCGCCACCGTGCGTCACATCAAAAGGGTGGCCGGCCATCTTGCAGAAAGAGCGAGAAAGGATAAGCTGGTGGTAGTGGTCTCGGCAATGGGCACTAAGACCGACGAGCTTAACGCACTGGCACGATCGGTGGTTTCCAAACCCAATGGCAGAGAGCTTGACATGCTTCTTACCGCCGGCGAGCGCATCACGATGAGCCTTTTGGCCATGGCGCTTGCCGAACAAGGGATCAAGGCCCGCTCGTTTACCGGTTCCCAGGTAGGTATACACACCGACGAGAGCCACAACGACGCCCGGATACTCTTCGTGCGCGGCAAAAGGCTAAGGGATGCCATCGATGCCGGTTATATCCCGATCGTTGCCGGATTCCAGGGTGTAAGTGCAGAGGGCAAGGAGGTAACGACCCTTGGTCGGGGCGGATCGGATACAACCGCTGTTGCCATTGCAAGATTCCTGCAGGCGGATCGCTGCGAATTCTACAAGACGGTAAAGGGCCTTTGCACCGCCGATCCAAAGCTCTTCCCAAACTCCGCGTGCATCAGCAAGATAAGCTATCAGGAGCTGGTGGAGCTGGCCGACTACGGTGCAAGGGTGCTTCATCCCCGTGCCGCGGCCCTGGCCATGCGCTACAAGGTGCCGCTCGAGGTACGCTCAAGCTTAAATCCCAAAAAGAGGGGAACAGAGGTGGGCGAACTTGAGGAGCTTGAGGACCGTTTCGTCAGAGCGGCGACTCATATGAAAGACCTTGTGCGGTTCACTGTCAAGGATGTGCCCAAGAATCCTATGGTGATGACTCAGGCGGTCGCTCGTCTGGCTGATGCCGGGGTGCGTATCTTATTCTACTCGCATGGTCATCCCCAGGCAGAAGCCTTCGACCTCGCCTTCATCGTATCGAAGGAAGATGCTGCGCTAACCGAGAAGATATTAAACGAATTCACTAATGAGACCGGTGCGGCAAGACTATCCGTTATGAAGCAGATAAGCGAGGTCTCGCTTGTGGGTCCCGGTGCAGGGCAGGATGCGGTCATCACAAGGCGCGCATTCGAGGCCCTGCGCACAGAAAACGTACACATAGAGGCGTTCACCACCTCCCAACTCAAACTGACGTTCTTTTTGCGCGCGCGCAGCCTTAAACGCGCCATCGCAAGATTGCTGGAGGAATTCAACCTGACGGGAGGGTCAAGATGATAATCGTAGCACCAACAGCATTCAAGGAGGCTTTAGGGCCTGTCGCTGCGGCACGCGCCATAGCCGCAGGTCTGAAAAGCAGCCTGAAGAACAAAAAGATCGAAATCTACCCCCTCTCAGACGGCGGCGACGGATTCCTTGAATGCATCTCGTACTACTTCAAGGGCCGACGCTTGAGGAACGTGACACTTAAAGTAACCGGCCCTGCAGGCGAGCGGATCAAAACCTCAGCGCTTATCTCAGGCAGGCAGGCCTTTATCGAATCGGCTTCCATCCTGGGACTCAGGCTGCTGGAGGATAAAAACCGCGACCCACTTAAAGCCACCTCGAAGGGGCTGGGCGAGGCTATACTTGCACTGCTCGATAAGGACATGGAGGAGGTGATCGTCGGGCTGGGAGGAAGCGCCACAGTTGACGGAGGCAGGGATGCGTTGGAGGTTTTAGGCGTTCGCTTCCTGGATTCAAAAGACAACCCACTGGGTCCTGGACCTGCTGAACTTGCCGGTCTTGAAAGAATAGACCTATCCGGCATAGACCCGAGGGTCAAAAAACAGGTGTTGATACTCTGGGACGTGGACAATCCCCTTCTCGGCCCTTATGGAGCCTTGATCTATGCCCCTCAGAAGGGTGCCGGCCAAAAAGAACTTACGGCGCTTGAACTCAGCCTGCAGCGCTATGCCGAGGTGACCGAACTCACAATAGCCCAGAGGTTGGATCACCGCAGAGGCATGGGGGCGGCCGGGGGAATAGCGCTCGGTTTCGCCGCACTTGCAGGATGCAAGCTGATGAGCGGGGCCGATTACATGCTCAGGCTTTCAGGACTGCGTGACAAGCTAAAGAAAGAAGATATAGTTATCTCAGGTGAAGGCCGGCTTGACAAGCAAAGCCTATCATATAAGGTGGTAGGCGCCTTGCGCAAACTCCCACACAGCAAACTCATACTGCTCTGCGGGGAGATAAGGGTCCAGATAGCGCCGCGCGACCGCAGAACCACCGCCATATCCATCCAGCCTGGCCCCATCGATCGAAAAAACGCACTCGCTAATACAAAAGAATACCTTAAGCAGACCGCAACCCAGATCGGACGCCTTCTCAAATAAGAGGGGTAATCTTTGGAAAAAAAGATACTTGCTGCATTCAGTAATCCGGAATTCTACTCACACGAGGTAAAAACCGTAAGACGTGCGGAAACTCATACCGCATGGGTGTTTTTGACCGGAAAACGCGCCTATAAGATCAAAAAACCGGTAAATTTTGGATTCCTTGATTTCTCCACATTAGAGAAACGCAAACGATTCTGCGAAAGGGAGGTCGAACTTAACAGCGAGCTTTCCGATCTCTATCTGGGGATCGAACCCATCACCCTGGATGAAAAAGACAATCTTAAGTTGGGTGGAAACGGGGAAGTCGTAGAGTATGTCATAGTTATGAAAGAACTCCCCCAGGAAGCGATGATGAGTCACCTGCTTGCCGAGAACAAGATCGGCTACGGGGTGATTGACAAGCTGGCAAAAGAGACCGCAAGATTCCATAAGAAAGCAAGAACGTCAGATGAGATTACCAACGAGGGTTCGCTTGACTCGGTACGCTTCAACTGGAAGGAGAACTTTGCACAGACAGAGGATGTCAAAGATGTTACCATATCAGCCCAGGATTTCGATTTCATAAAGCAGAAGATCGAACGTTTCTTAATCGAGAATGAGGAAAAAATCCGCAAGCGGGAGCAGGAAGGTCATATAAGATACTGCCACGGCGACCTGCACTCGGGAAATATCTTCGTGCATGAAGGTAAGATACATATTTTTGATAGGATAGAGTTCAACCTGCGCTTCGCCTGCTCGGATACAGCGGCAGACCTTGCGTTCATGACCATGGATTTAGACTTTCACGGCAAACGTAATCTTTCTGATTTCTTTTTGGATCGTTACCTTGATGAGACCGGGGACTACGAGCTTTTGCGCTTCCACAACTTCTTCCGCTGCTACCGGGCATACGTAAGAGGCAAGGTGATCGGGTTCCAGTTGGGACAGAACCCTATAAATCCAGCGGAGATAAAGAATCGTGCCAGTGCCTACTTTGACCTGGCTAAGCTTTACGCCTCCACCCTCTTTGCTAAGCCTCAGCTGATCGTGTTTTACGGGCTTCCGGGCACCGGCAAATCGCTCATGGCGTCAAGAACCCGGAACT
>JAGMDF010000072.1 GCA_023128825.1 Caldifarciminota bacterium
GGGCAGAATCCGGCGCGAAATGATGGCATACGTACTCCCCTTTTTAATCGCGCTTGGCACGGTGGCCACATTCAGCCTTTTTGCGTGGCTTGCCGATCGTTTCCGTGCCTACACCTGGTCACGTATCTTCATGTGGGTGGGGCTATTGTTTTTCCTGGGCGGCTGTTATCTTTTCGGAGTAAACGTTTTCCGCCTGCCTTTGGTGTGGATCGTCGTTGCTTCCCTCTTCTTTGCGGTGCTTTTCGGCCTCTCGGCAGGCTATTTTATCAGGCGGAGCCGCCGACCGCAGAAGTGATCTTTTTTGTCCAGAAGAGAGGGGAGGCGTTCTTCTCCCGCCTGATCTCTCTTGTCGGTGATTTTTTGTATCGTGTTTATCTTGGTTAGAAGACCCTGAGTCGTTAATTCTTAGTTGTGGAATTAACTTTAACCTTTTCTCATGGCGCTTTTGAGCTCGCGCTCCGTGCGCAGGCTGAGGCCTGCCAGAAGGATAAGCGCCCCGATACTCAAAAAAGCCCCTGGCAGGAAGAGAATCAATACCGGCATGAGCGTGTTCTGATAGAGCAGGAGGGCCAAAAGAATCAATATCCCCCAGGCTACTATCTGGACTACGCCGGCGGCAAAGCGACGGCCTGGTTTCAAAAGAACCGCACTTGAGACAACGGATATGGCGGCGCACGCCCCGAGAAGGATGCCGGTTGTAAGAAATACCCGCGTGAAGAGAAAGGCTAAAAGCAGGATAAGCCCGACCCAGATCAGCGTGTTGATTATGAAGTAGATGTTATGCCAATGCTTCTTGGCCGAGAATCTTTGCATCACTTGGATTCGCTATAGTTCTTCGCTACTATCGTAATGGTTCACCCCACTTCATGTTATTCTCCTTTACCCTTGCGTGCGGGTTAGTGTTTCTCATTCCGACCGGGATGTTGAGTCCCGGTTTCGCCGGTATGATTCCGGCTCGTCAGGGGATTCACCTTCGATCTATTCTCCTTTAAGATCAGCTTTAGGCTCTTCAAATTTACTCTCTACGCTTTTGAGTTTACTTGATAGAACACGACCGACTATTCCACTGAACATCGTAATGAATCCAGGCAGGGATACGACAAGAAACCAGATGGATTCACTTACCGTGTGAATTGACGGAGTTCCAAGAACGAAAAGACCTACCAGGCTGATGATAACAAAAACCGCAGCCCAGATAGCCCCGATAACGATTAAAGCAATCATCTCGTTCTCCTTTCAGAAGATTCAAGTGTCTTCACGGTATAGACCGAATAACCTCACCGCTTGCGTCCCACATGACCAGGTAAGGCTTGCCGCCCTCAAACACGCCAAGCCCGACGCGGACTTCTTTGTTTGCGTCATATATGAACAAGCCAGGATCGCCATCCTTATTCACGCTCAGGGTAAGGAGCCCCCTATTGTTTGTGCCCCATATGTTCAAGCCAGGATCGCCGTCCTTGTTCAGGCGCAGATCGATGCGAGTTTTTCCGTTTGTGCCATGCATGCTCAGGGCAGGCTCGTCGTCCTCGTTCACGTTCAGGAAGATGCCGCCCCCGCCGTTTACGCCATACATGCCCAGGGCAACCCCGTAGTGCTTACCCACGTCCAGCACGGCGCGGATCTCGCCGTTCTCATCCTCAAGGATGAAACTCTTGGCGCGGATTGCTTGCTTATCTCCAGACGTTGCGGCTATAGTCAAACAGCCCAAGATCAATAGAGCTACACCCCCCAGCATCCAGCGGTTGCGACGTTTCACGGCGGTCAACTCCCGTTCCAGATTCCCCAGACGTTCTTCGGTAGTCATTATATGCTCCTTCGCCCTTGCGGGGGCACTTCGCTTCTCTCTCATCTCATCCTCCTACTGCCCAAGCAAGGCCACGCGGTGCAAGCCGCGCAGCTTGTCGGCAGTGACGAGGCGAGGGAAGCCAGCTCCCCTCGCCTCAAACTTCTTTAACTCCGGTTTAATCAACAACGACGATCTTTCTTGTAAGGGTCTTTGTTTGGGTTTCAAGTCGCACGAAGTAGATGCCTGCAGAAACGAGTTGTCCCTTGGAGTCGCGGCCGTCCCACGCGAGGCTGTGTCTTCCGGCCCTTTGCATCCCTTCATCCAGGACCTTCACCGTTCGGCCCGTAACGTCGTAGCAGGCAATGGCAATCCGTTCGTTCGCAGGCAGGGTATAGTCTACGCTGAAGCCCTGGGACGCAGGTGATACCTCAAACTCAAGTTCATACCTCTGTGTTCGTTCCTGGATAGCCACAGGACCTAGATGGGCAAAAAGTGTGTCGTTTCCGGGGAACGTGTCGTCTGCGAACTCGGTAATGACCCACAGGGTCTCGCCTGGGCAGCAGTACATCCCGCCGAAGATCAGTATAGCCGAGTCACCCGGAGCAACGTCAACGGCCATCAGGGTGCTGTCGAATCTGTTTATTCCGAGGCTATCGAGCAGGCAGTGAACCGGGAACGTCTCGGCGGCGTTGCCCAGGTTGCGGACCTGCACGATTAAAATCCTTGTGTCGCAACGTGTTACGTCTTCCGGCAGGGGTGAGATTATGTTCTCCGGGGCTACGTCACCTTCGCTTGGATAGCTGATTGCGACCTCCTCAAGCCTGGGGGCCTGCAGGAAGTCGGTGGTGAAGGTTCCCCTGTAGCGGATATACCGTGATGCCAGGCTGTCCGGCAGGGTATCCCCACTAGCTACCTGGAGCCATTCGCTCCACGAGGTGTCGGGATCAGGGACGTTGCCCGTTTGAACCTCAAGGATGAAGCCTGATCCGAAGGGTATCACCGTGGTGTAGAGAACGGAGTCCCACTCTACACTGTCTACCGCGTCGAAGATCGAGGATACGTAGATTTCGGTTCCGCTTCGGTCGTAGGGGTTGCCCGCGTCAGTTGTGGTGCTTATGTGAGCGCCGTGGGTGAGGACGCTGTCGTAGAATGTGAGGTCTGGTCCAAGATAGATGTATGAGTAGGTGTCGAATGTGTCATCCTCTGCCCAGTTGCAGAAGCAGATGTCAAGAGTTCTATTGCCGTCAAAGTCGCCTATTATATTGCCCATGGACGCGTGGGTCATAAGGGGTTCGGAAGGAATCATGCCGTAGTCAGGGCCGTAATAGATTGACCCTGGTGGAGCCAGGTTTGAGAAAACAATGTCCAGCTCGTCATCTCGGTTGAGATCGGCTACCGAGACGCCGCGGGATTCTGTGGTGGAGAGCTCAAGAACTGTGGTGTAGTCAGGACCGAAGACAATGTAGGCGGAATCTCCCCAGGCGGAGAAGACGAGGTCCAATGCGTCGTCACCGTCGAGGTCGGCCGCTGTCACGTCGGTCAGCGAATCGATGCCCGCGATTACGTCATTGGATGTAAAGTCCGGGCCGTAGTAGATGATTGCCTGCAGTCCGGCGAGGACGATGTCCGGATTTCCGTCCTTGTCCATGTCGGCTATGGCGTTGCCGCAGTTGTTAGCACAGGCGAGATTCTGTGGAGTGGCGGTTCCCTGGTAGTAGATAGACGCGTTACCACCTGCGTAGTTCGAAAACAAAAGATCAAGATCACCGTCCTTGTCCAGGTCCGCCGCGCTTACGGCCATCGCCTGGTCGGTAAGGAATGTTTTTGCAGAAGCACTGTCAAAGCCCGGCCCATAGTAAACACGGGAGTTGATGTTGGTAGCGCCCAAAGCGTCGTCGTAGGCTGAAAGGACGATATCAAGATTGCCGTCGTTGTCGTAGTCTACGATCAGGTTGCCTGAGCCGTTGTAGCTGAAAAGGGAATCTACAAATGCGCGGTTGTCGTAGTGATAAGCATGGTATGCCGGTCCTGGATCCAGGGTATCCCTGCTGCGGTTGTTGGAGATCACCAGATCCAGATTTCCGTCCTTATCGATGTCCCGCCAGTGTATCATCTGGACTGCGCCGTCCCCGGCTACGCCTGTATCGGCTGCGTAAAGCGAGGCGGTGTATTCACCATCTGTAAAATCCTCGCCGGTTGTTTCTATCCACCAGTTGGCTGCGGCCAAGGGCGGGACTGCAATCAGAATAAGGCCTGGGATGAGAATAGAAAAAACCTTCATTCTACCTCCTTTTTATTTATAAAGCTTCTCTCGATGTTGCTTGCTGAATTATGCTAAGCAAAGTTTTGGAATTGTCAAGGGGTGAGTTCCTTCCTGAGCCTTATCGCGAGTTCCCGACTCCTTTCAGGCTTCTGGAGGATTGTTTGAGCCTCCTCAACAAGGTCCCCTACAGATGGGTTGAGTAGTTCGGGAACCGCATCCTCTGCAAGGATCACGTTTGGCAGGGCGAAGCGTTTAACTCTGGTGAGTAACCGCATCAGCGTTGCCTCTGCTCGCGGCAAGGAGTAGAACACGACCTGCGGCGTTCCCAGGAGCGCCGTCTCAAGACAGGCCGTGCCCGATGCCACTACCGCAAGGTCAGCCCCTGCCAGTGCTCTGTAGCGCGCTTCTCCTCCTATCGTCTCGTCCGGACTATCCAGGGAGAGCCGAGCATCTTTTGCCTCGCGCTCTCTCAGGAAGAGCCATATAGCCCTGTCTTTTGGGTAGAGCCGTCTCCAGGCGTCCCTGAAACCTTCAAGCAGCGTCCTGTGCCTTGATTGCTCAGACGGCCTGCTGCCCGCAAGCAGAGCTATGACTCTTGAATCTTTTGGAGCGTTTCTTTTTTTATCTGGATAGTGTTTGAGGTGTTCGACCAACGGGTTGCCTGTAAAGCGTGCCGGGAGTCCGAGTGAGCCCAGGAAAGCGGCCTCCCTTGGATAAAGGCAAAGGAGTGCGTCGTAGCCTTTCCGCAGGAGTGTTGCGCGGAACCGGCCCCATGCCCACAGCTGCGGCGGGGCGAAGAAAACCCGGCGCATCCCCTTCAGATCCCTAAGCCTCAATCCGAGTATCGTGTTCGGCTCGGACCACGCCACCGCCAGAAAGACGTCCGGTTTCACCCTGCGTACCTCGCGTTCTATACGCTTCATCCTTACCAGGGCTTCCCCTGCGCCTCCTATCCCTGCCGCAAATCCTACAGGTGCATCGCTTTCCTGGAGTGCAGCCGGCCAGACGACCTCGGCTCCGGCTTGCGTCAACTTATTGCTTATAAGCCCTGCGTACAGCGCCCCGGAGCGCTCCGCAGTTGATATGTATACCTGCTCCCTAACCCTTTTTGAGCGGCTCGAACGTGGCAAGGATCACCTCAAGCTGGTTCAGCCAGAAGACCTTTTTTGTTGGAGGAGCGGGGTAGAAGAGCATGGCGTCTATCATCCAGAAGCGGCCGCCCTCGTTGAACGAGAAACCGATCATCGGACCGCCAACTATCATAGAATCGTTCTGCCAGACCCCTTCGATGCGTATCGCCTCGCTGGCGCGGAAGTAGGAAGGCCCGGCGGTCGTAAACGTAGAATCCAGGTAGTCTCCCTCGTAGAAGAGCCCGGTCAGGCTGTCGCGCAACGCAAGCATCGCTTTCCTCGATAACTCCCGTTCCTCATCCTCCCGGTAGATAAAGATAGAGCGGTCGGGTTCATGAGCGTGAACCCAGATGAAGTTTTGGCCGGCGTAGCGCTCATCCAGGAGCCACCCCTTCGGGACCTTGAGCTTGAAGCCGTAGGTTTCTATCTTTTCGGAGAGTTCTGTATCTTTTCCTTTCTCGTAGGTCATTGCCTGCAGACGCTGTAGCAGCCGGTATTTGAATGTCTCGTGTATCTTCGTGCGCACGGCCTTCAGTCCCAAAAGCATGTTCAGCGTGTCTCGAGCCATGAAGACAAGAACGCTCTGGTTTTCTGCCCATACATCGTTGATTCGGTACAGCGCGAACGAGTCGTTTGCGGAAAGGTCAGGAAACAGGCTGCTTGTCAAGGAGTCTTGCTCGAATCCCACGATCAATATCCCGTGCTGTGTCAGCCGGTTGGCTAACTCCCCTGGCTCCTTATAGCGGACGATGAACTCCTTGGCAGGCTGCGGGGTTAATATCTCGCGGCCAAGCGCGAATGCCAGCCCCTGCTCTACAAGCTCTTTATGCTCGGTAAAGACCAGCACGTCTCGTGCCCGGCCTACAGAGGAGGGTTTGTAGTTACAGCCTATCGCCAGTAGTGCAACTGCGGCTGTTGCTGCAAATCTTTTCATCAAGCCGCTCCTAAGAGTTCCAGGCTTTTTGCGTGCCTGCGATGGATGGTGGCCGCGACACGAGGATGGTTCCGAAGTCCGGGGTCAGCCTCAAGCATCTCAAACGCATCCTCTCTTGCCTTTACCAGAAGTTCGCTGTCTCTTATGAGGTCAGCGATCCTTAAATCGGGCAGCCCGTGCTGGCGGGTGCCCATGATCTGGCCAGGGCCGCGTATCCTTAAATCCTCATCCGCCAAAAGAAACCCGTCCTCGGTGTTTGCGAAGAAGTTCAGGCGTTGGCTTGCCTCAGGCGAGAGCCCGGAAGGCATCAGCAGCACGCAGCGCGAAGGCCTTTGGCCCCTGCCTATACGTCCGCGAAGCTGGTGAAGCTGGGCAAGACCGAAGCGCTCGGGATGCATTATTATCATGATGGTAGCCTCTG
The DNA here is from genome assembly GCA_023128825.1 of Caldifarciminota bacterium. Lineage (GTDB taxonomy): Bacteria > Hydrothermota > Tepidihabitantia > B3-TA06 > B3-TA06 > B3-TA06. The sequence continues at coordinate 6,535 of JAGMDF010000072.1, forward strand.
CAACGTCCACACCCACCTCTATAACCGTTGTCGAGACGAGAACCTTCACCTCACCCTTGCGAAATCCCTCCATCGCCCTTGTCCGCTCCTCTGCTTTCATCCTTCCGTGCATGAGCGCCAGGTGTTCGGTGCCCAATCTTACTGCGAGTTCGTCAAAGGTCTCCTTTGCAGAGGAGAGCTCAAGCTTCTCGGACTCCTCTATCAGCGGGCAGACCACGTAAGCCCGATCACCCTGCGTAAGTCTCTCTTCGAGCCATCTATAAACCCCCTCCTTGCGGCTCTCGTAGGCAAGCTCGGTGGTTCGCTCGGCCCGGCCCTTTGGCTTTTCCTTTATAACAGATACGTCCAGGTCGCCGTAGTATGAAAGGGTCAACGTCCTGGGTATAGGTGTTGCCGACATCACTAAAACGTGCGGCCTCGCCTCGCTCTTTGAAGCCAGCGCCGCGCGCTGTATCACCCCGAAGCGGTGCTGCTCGTCAACTACCATCAGAGCCAGGCTGCAAAACTCAACGTTCTCCTCGATCAGCGCGTGGGTGCCGAATATCATGTCCGCCTCACCCCGGGCGATCATCTCGCGCCGCTCCTCCTTGTCTTTGTTCTTGAGGCTTCCGGTAAGGAGCAAAGGTCTGGCACCTATCTTCTCCAATGTTTCCTTCCATCCTTCATAGTGCTGCTCGGCTAAAATCTCGGTCGGTGCCATCATCACCGCCTGCCTGCCCGCGTCTACAGCGGCAAGCATCGCGTATAAAGCCACGACCGTTTTGCCCGAGCCCACGTCGCCCTGAAGCAGGCGGTGCATGGGGCCCTTGCCACAGATGTCGGCGCCTATCTCGGCTATCACCTTTATCTGATCATCCGTAAGCTCGAACGGCAGCGCCTTGAAAAGGCTTTTTGTCAACTTCCCTTCCGGGACCAACGGTTCGGCCTTGATCCCCTGCTCAAGACTTCTTCTGCGCAGCCCGATCAGGGTCTCGAAGTAGAACAGCTCCTCGTAGCGCAGCCTGCGTACCCCCTTCTCGATCTCGGCCATCCCTTTGGGCCGATGCACGCACTGTAGCGCCTGCATGATGCCGGGGAGCTCGTGTCTCTGCATGAGTTCAAGAGGAATCGTTTCAGGCAGCGTCTCCAGCTCGTCAAGCGCGCGGTTTGCGGCCCTGCGAACCTCCCAGGCGGCAAGACCCTCGGTCAGAGGATAGACCGGAAAGATCGGGCGTTCGAAGAAATCCGGGTTGGCATCCAGCCGCTCGAAGAAAGGATTCACCATCTGCATCCGATCGTAGAAGGTAACCTGTCCTGAGACCAGGAGCTTCTCCCCTGGTTTGAACCTGCCTCGCAGGTCAGGCCGGTTGAACCAGATAACGTAGAGCTGGGCGCTGGAATCCGCCACCAGTATCTGCACAAGCGGCCCGCTTCTGGTTCTGCGGAAGGTCGAGCCCATAACCTTGACCACTAACGTAGCCTCCTGGCCTGGCTGTGCCGACGATATCGGTACGGGGTTGGAGCGGTCTATGTATCTTGAAGGCAGATGGAACAGCAGATCCTCCACCGTCTCGATCCCCAGCTTCGCGAGCCGTGCCGCCCTTTTGGGACCGATACCCTTCAGGTACTGAACCGGTGTATCAGGCTTCAACGTCGTATCCCCCCGATGAGACAGATAGGTGAATCATTCTTATGGTTGGCGATAAGCTTGGCTTCGGTGGCGAATATTATAGGAGACCATCCCTTTGCAGCTTCTTGTTAAGTTCCTCAAAGGACAGGGTCGGCTCATCCCTACGTTCGGCAACCACTGCAAGATCATGTAAATCTTCCAGAAGTTCCTCATATTCCTTGAGGGGAATGATTACCGCTGTCCTTTGGCCTTTTTCATCTACCACGTACTTTTCCCGGCCTCGTTCCATATCTTTCCTCCTTCAGAAGACTTGTTTAGCCTTATCCTTCTTACTATATTTACGTTCCGTGTAGTGTCAAGATGGCTGTTGAGTCACTTAGTCATCCCTCTGAGTGTATACTTCAAGAAGAAATTCAGGATTGCCAGTTTTCTTTGAGCTCGCGCCAGGTCTCTTGCAAGGCCTGGGAGACCACCTTGGTATCGGCCAGCACCGGCATGAAGTTGGTGTCGCCCGACCAGCGGGGAACCACGTGAAGGTGCAGGTGATCCTCGATCCCGGCTCCTGCCACCCTGCCGAAGTTGGTCCCCACGTTGAACCCGTCCGGGTTGGCCGTCCGGCGAAGCGTATCTATCGAGCGCTGGGTAAACCGCCACAGCTCGGCTAAAGCGTCGTCTGAAAGCTCGGCCAGCTCTTTTGTATGCTTGTACGGCGTTACCATAAGGTGTCCGTTGTTGTAAGGGAAGCGATTTAAGACCACGAACACGTTTTCACCGCGGGCCAAAACCAGGTTCTTTTCGTCGTCCTGTGGCGGGGCGGAACCGATCTCGCACAATACGCACCTGTCCTTCCCTTCGCCGGATAACGCTTCCCTTATGTAGGTCATTCGCCACGGTGCCCAGAGTTTTTTCATTAGTCCGCTCCCTTCACGTTCGTAGGGGCACGGCAGGGCCTGCCCCTTGAGATGCTTGGCATCTCATAGGGTATGCCGTGCCCCTACCTCTAAAACAGTGAGAGCTGCTCATGGCCCTTGTCCTCCTCTTCTTTTTTCTCGGCCTGCTCCTCTTTGCCGAATACGCTTACCGTGCCGAACACCCCGTCGTAGCCTTCATCCACCTTGACCTGACCCTTGCGCATCCTTGCGATCCCTTCGGCTATCTCGCGACCTGCCATCTTGGCTATCTCTTCAATATCCGCCCACAAAAGGACGTTGAACTCGCCACCGAGTTCCTGGCATACCCGTTCGTAGACGTGACCTACCCCGGCGGTATCCCTGCCCAAGCCCTTGGCCTCGCCGATCAGCTCGGCCAGAGGTATTATTGAGTAGTAGGGTATCGCGTTTGCCGGATGATAACCCTCAGGCCGGTCGGCAAGCTCCTCCACCCGATGCAGCACCCCGAGGGTCAGGGGCCTGCCGCAGCGTGGGCAGATATTTTTCCCCTCGATCGACTCGCGCGGCGAAAGCCTCACGTTGCAGTTGCGGTGTCCGTCGTAGTGGTACTTGCCCTCCTGGGGGAAGAACTCTATGGTGCCGAGCATTCGCTTCGGGTCCTTTTGTTTCAAGGCGTCCTTCAGCTCAAAGAACGAGGGTTCTATATCGAAGATATTGGCCTCGCGTCCCATGCGGGCTGGCGAGTGTGCGTCGGAGTTGGAGATAAGGGTTATCCTGTCAAGTGCCGAAAGCCTCCAGTTCATGGGCGGATCGGATGAAAGCCCGGTCTCTGCGGCGAATATCTCATCAGAGTACTTCCCAAAACATTCCTGGAGGGAGTCGAAACCTGATTTGGATCCCAGAAGCCCGAACCAGGGCGTCCAGATGTGGGCAGGAACGATAAAACTCTCAGGGGAGAGCGAAAGCACCCCCTCAAGCATAGTCTCTGAGTCAAGCCCGAGGGTTGGACGCCCGTCCGAGGTCAGACTGCCGAACCGGCCAAGGAACTTCGAGATCTTTTCCACCGCATCGAAGGATGGAGCGAATATCACGTTGTGTATCCTGCGCAGCGCCCCCTTGCGGGTGTAGATGCTTGATACCTCCGTGGTGAGAATGAACTTTATGCCGTCGTATTCATAGATTCCCGGCCCGGCCTCCACAAGATGCCGGTTCAGTTCGTCGAGCCAGCCAGGATGGGTGAAGTCCGCGGTTCCCAGAAGTCCTATACCCTTGAGCTTTGCCATACGCACCATCTCGGGGATGCGCATGTTCTTGCTGGTCGCGCGCGAAAAACGCGAGTGAAGGTGAAGGTCGGCCACTATCTTCATTTCTTCTTCTCCGCTGCTATCATTACACGTGAGTTTATGTCAAGAAAGATGCTGGTGGTCATGTGGGCGAATATATTTACCGTTGAGAACCCCGCTTCCAGGAGGAATTCTTCGATTTTTTCCGTGGGATAGGCGCGTTCCTGGTGCACCTCCTGCACCCTTCTGTAGAACTTTCCATCGCCTACGAAAAGCGTCAGGCAAAGCGTAGAGATGTGCTTGCTGGCGTCGTAGACCGCGCGCCACACCGAGTAGATGTTGTCTATCTCCCTTATCAGGGTGTTGGTGCCCCATACCTTTGACAGCCCGTAGATGGTGTTCATGTCGAATAGAAAGATTCCCTTTTCGGCCAGGGCCTCATAAACGCAGCGGAAGCATCTCTTGAGCTCGCGTTCATCTGTAAGGTAATTGATGCTGTCGAAGTAGCAGGTTACCGCGTCCACCGGATGCTGGAGTTGGAATCCCCGCATATCAGCCTGGATTATCTCTATCTTTTGAGCCCCCTTCTTGCGTTTGAATATCTCAAGCATGCGAGGAGAGGAGTCCAGGGCGGTAACTTCAAAACCACTGCGGGCAAGTTCAAGGGTGGCGGTGCCGGTCCCACATGCTAAGTCCAGCACTCGTTCAGGCTTATGGTCGAAGTGCTTGAAGAGCTCAATGGTGTAGTTTACCCAGTCGGAGTAATCAATCCCTTTCATCAGGGTATCGTAGTAGTCGGCGACTCTGCTGAAGGGATGTTTTCCAATCACCGTATCACCCCGGTTACGCCCGAGCAGTTGATGTGCACTCGCTTCCAACCCCTGCCTGAGGTCGTGCGAACGAATCCACCTATCTTCACGTGAAATTTGTCCACCGTTCCGTAGATCGTGTAGTTGCCTTCGTTCCAGGCAACTTCTTTGCGCTTGTGGTTCAAGGCTACGATCAGCTCAACCTCATCGGGCAGGATGTGGTTGACATCGGCGGGCGAGGGTAAGGGAACGGCCTTCCGGGAGCCTTTGCCTGCATGGGAATGAAACGTCCCCAGAATCTCCATCCCCTCGGCGAAACGGTTTATGATCCGGTTGATGCGCGCGGTGCGGTTCTCGTCTATCCAGGCGAATTCCTGGTCCGACTCTATCGCCTGGAAGACTGCGGCGTACTCGATTATGAATTTCGATTTGGTGGCATAGCCCACGAGATAACCTACGGTCTCTTCAGGATATATCTCGGCAGCAGCCGAAACCATGGTCAAGCACGAAGGCAGGGAAAGGTAAACGTCAACCACGAGGCAGTATAGTCGAGGTTAGCGGCCAAGTCAAGGATTTACCTATAAAGGGATTTCAAATTGCAAAATGATCCGAAGGGCGAACGCAGGGAGCAATCTCAAGGCAGTAAGATGTATCTGTGAGGAAAGCAGATGGCAATTTCAGGACTGTGCTTTGAGATTGCTTCGATTTTGTCGGACAAAATCTCGCAATGACCGATTCTCTGCGATCTTTTGCCCCCAGGCAAAAGGAGCATTATAAACTTGACAAAGCACACGTAAACGATATGATGAGATATGGGTTTTTTAGGAATCCTGGGGATTATAGGCCTCTTCCTGGGATTACTTACGGGGTTGTGGTTCATTCTGGATAAGATTCTGGCAATCCGCAAGTGGATTCAAAACCGTATGATCTTGAAGAAAAAGAGGTTGGGAGAACCGTCCCCATATCTCAACGGCCTTACCAGACTCCTTCCCAGGGAAAAGACTATCATCCTTAACGAAGCCCTTCGGTCAAGGGAGGAATACGAGCATGAGAAGGCGATAACCAACTTCAAAATTCTTCTTAGCCAGTCCACCGATGACAGCGAGCGCTGCGCGCTCTTAAACCTGATTGGAACGAGTCAGATAAGAAGCAGTGCTTACAAAGACGCGGAACAGACCTTCCTTGAGATGATCCGCATCGCCGAGAAGGCTAGCATCGAAGAGGCTTTATCCTTCGCCTACGGCAACATCGGTATTGTCTACGATACCCTGGGCGAGCTTCGCAAGGCGCTGGAGTTCTATGAGCGTTCCTTAAAACTGGCGGAACAGATTAGTAATCTGGAAGTTCAAGCTAGCGCCCTCGGCAACATCGGTGTTGTCTACCGAACCCTGGGCGAGCCGCAGAAGGCACTGGAGTATCACCAGCGGGCGCTGAAGATAGCAGAAAAGATGGGAAATCTTGAGGTTCAGGCTAGTGTCCTCGGCAATATCGGTGTTGTCTACAAGGACTTAGGTGAGCCTCGGAAGGCGCTTGAGTTCTACGAATGTTCGTTAAAGATAGCGGAAAAGATTGGCAATCTTAAAATCCAGGCTAGTGTCCTCGGCAACATCGGTGTTGTCTACCGAACCCTGGGCGAGCCTCGCAAGGCGCTGGAGTTCTATGAGCGTTCCTTAAAACTAGCGGAACAGATGGGTAATCTCGAAGTTCAGGCCAACCAACTCGGCAACATCGGTATTGTCTACAATACCCTGGGCGAGACGCAGAAGGCGCTTGAGTATTACGAGCAGATTTTGAAGATACACGAAAAGATCGGCGATCTCGGAGGGAAAGCCAAAGACCTCGGCAACATCGGCCTTGTCTATCGAACCCTTGGCGAGCCGCACAAGGCGCTCGAGTATTACGAGCGTTCCTTAAAACTCGCGGAACAGATAGGCAACCTGGAGGTTCAGGCTAATGCCCTCGGCAACATCGGCAATGTCTACGATGACTTGGGCGAGCCGCAGAAGGCGCTTGAGTTCCACCAGCGAGCGCTGGAAATAGACAAGAAGATAGGTAATCTTGAAGGGCAGGCTCAAAACCTCGGCAACATCGGCATTGTCTATCAAGGTTTAGGGGAGCTAGAGAAGGCGCTTGAATATTACCAGAAGTCGCTAGAGCTCGACGAGCAGATTGGGAGACTTGAGGGTCAGGCCAATCAACTCGGCAACATCGGCAATATCTATCACACTCTGGGCGAGCCTTGCAAGGCACTGGAGTATTACGAACAGATTTTGAAGATACATGAAAAGATCGGCGACCTCGAAGGCAAAACCAGTGATCTCGGCAACATCGGTATTGTCTACCGCACCCTGGGCGAGCCGCACAGGGCGCTTGAGTATCTACAGAAGGCGCTGGAGATAGCAGAACAGATCGGCAATCTTAAAATCCAGGCTAGTGTCCTCGGCAATATCGGCATTGTCTACCGCACCTTGGGCGAGTCAAAGAAGGCGCTTGAGTATCATGAGCGGGCCTTGAAGATAGATGAGAAGATAGGTAATAAAGAAGGTCAAGCCAGCCAACTCCACAACATCGGTGTGGTTTATAAGACATTGAAGCAGTTCAAAGAAGCTCTTGACTATCTCCAGCGTGCACGTGAGATGTTTGCAAGGATTGGGGCAAAGCACCTTGTGGAGAAGACCGACCGCAACATTGCCATTGTCATGCAAAAGCTGGCCGAGCAGGGAAAGTAGCCCCAAGGGGCAGTGCAAATATCAAATTTCAAATATCAAATTGCAAATTTTAAAATTTTCATTTTTCAATTTACAATCTTCTAATCTTCCAATCTGTAATTGCGACGAAGTCGCGTCTTGTCCATCTTTTTCTACCCCACAAAATCGCTTCGCGCTTTTGCGGGGACCCCGGTGTTTTATCCATCTTTTGGGTAGCTTTTGTCCATCTTTTGTCCACCTTTTGACCACCTTTTGTCCAGCTTTTGACCACCTTTTGACCAGCTTAATTGTGACGAATTGGATTCAAACCTGCACAGTTGACAAACGGTTGCTTCTGCTTAGAATTACGCAAGTCACGGGGCCGTGGCGCAGTTGGGAGCGCGTTTGACTGGCAGTCAAAAGGTCACGGGTTCGAATCCCGTCGGCTCCACTTTGTGCTATGTTACAAACCTACGGAGGTTAGAATTATGAAGCGGGTTCTTGTCGCGACCCTTGCGGTTTTTGTGCTGGTTGGATGTGTTTCTGCGCGTTCTAATAAAAAAGCCGATAAAGAGGCGGAACAGGCCGTGGCCGACAGTCTTACGAGGATTGAGGCCGAAAAATATCTCTCTATCGGCGTTGATTTCTACAGAAAAAAACTTTACGAAGAGGCCATCGAGAACTACAACAAGGCGCTTGAGTATGTTTCCGACTACTATGCAGCGATGGTTGCCATGGCCAAGACCTATCAGGATATGAAGGATCTGACCCCTGCCGAGGAGTGGTACCGTAAGGTCTACGAGACGCATCCCGACAGCGTTGCGGGCTACCTCGGCCTTGGAGGCATTTTTCTTATCAAGGCTTCCATGGACCCCTTGTATTACGACTCGGCACTTGCTATCTACCAGGAAGGTGTTGCTGAGTTCCCTGAGGAGTCCGATTTCTATCATGGCATCGCCAGCGTCTTTGAGAATAAAGGCGGCGTCAAAGCCGCAGATTCTGTCTACGTTGCGGGTCTGGGAGTTAACCCTGACAACCTGGGGCTTCGCAACTCCTACGTTAACTTCCTTACCGATCACGACCGCTACGAGGAAGCATACGAGAACGAACTATACATCGTAAATGCCAAGCCTGAGGATTTCATCGCCCGCGAGAAGCTGGGCGATATCGCGATGAAGCTCAAAAAGTACACTGAAGCCGAAGAAGCTTACCTTAAGGTGATCGAGCTTCGCCCTGAGGATGTTGACGTAAGGGTGAAGCTCGGCAACCTCTACCTCATCCAGAAAAAGTACTCCTCGGCTGAGACGAGGCTGAAAGAAGCGATAGAGATGGACTCGACCAAGCTGGTGCCCCGAATCTACCTGGGGGTCGTTTATCTTAACTGGGACAAGGAAGGTCAGGCGGAAGCCACGTTCAAGGAAATTCTCTCACTGGATGCGAACAACGGCGACGCTTTATACTTCATTGGAACGATCTACGTCAGACGCGCCACCCGTGCCGTTAAACAGACGACGAAAGAGGCATGGCAGGCGGGCTGTGCCAACGCCAGGGCCGCTGATAGTTACTTTCGCCGCGCTATCTCTGCCGATCCTTCGAGCAACAGCGGACGCGCCAACAAGCAGTTGGAATATCTTGAAAAGGTGCGTACAGAACTCAAGAAAAAACTCTTCCTTCAGGGAATAACCGAGTGTTAGGGGGTTAAAGCCGTCTTAGATCGCCGTGTACTGGTGCTCAATCAGAGCTACGAGCCTTTAGGTATATGCGTGGCGCGTCGCGCAGTGGTGCTGTGCTACCTGGGTAAGGCAGAGATAGTGGTCTCTGCGGATGGTCTGCGCGTGCATAGTGTGAATCGCTCCTTTCCGATTCCCTCTGTCTTGCGTTTGAGCAGACTTGTGAGGCTCAAGAGACGCGAAGTCCCTTTGACCAAGCCCAATTTGATGAGACGAGACAACTACACCTGTCAGTATTGTGGAGATCGCAACGTCCACATGACCCTGGATCACGTTATTCCGCGCACGCATGGAGGTACTGACTCCTGGGATAACCTTGTGTGCGCATGCGATAAGTGTAACTCTCGCAAGGGCGACAAAATCCCTAGGGAGGCAGGGATGAAGCTAAGGCGTAAGCCGAAGGAACCCCACTACTTTTCCTTTGTGCTGGCCTCTTTAGGAACGCCTCCAGCCGAATGGCGGCCTTACCTCTTTATATCCTGATTCTCGGGGCACAAGCGTTAGATTTACCCTCTGAGCATACAGGCGATGTGGCGTGGATTGAGGTGATTTGTGGCGAGGATAGGGTAATCCAATATCGCGATTCATTCGTCTGGGATAGCTTGGCACGATTTATGCTCTCCGATGCAGTGGATTCAGGATACGCGTTCGCTTCTCTATCAGTCGCAAGATCGGAACTCAAGGGCGATACCCTTATCCTTTATACCGATCTGGATCATGGCCCTCTTGTCACCGTGACTTCCCTTGCGTTTTCCGGCGACCGCAAGACGAGGACCTCTTTGCTTGCCCATCTTGTTAGGTTCGAGCCTTTTATCTACTCCTCCTCGAAGGTCTCCGAACTCTCAGAGTCCCTGGAGGGCCTCGACTGTTCTGTCCTGGATTGGGAAATCTTGATTGCCTCACTCGAGAACCCTGTTTTCGAGCGGGGACCCCCAATGGATGATACAATCAACTCAGCCGCTACTCTGCACTTCCTGATAAACGAAGCTCGTTCTCCCAATCGGGTTACCGCCCTCCTGGGTTACGGAGATGAGGAAGGGTTCGTGGGAATGGCCGATCTTTTGCTTTCGAATCTCTTCGGCGGCAGGCGGGAGTTTTTCTTCTCATGGCAGAGGCTTGCTCGAAACAACGTAAACTTCGCGCTCTCCGCACGAGACCCGTATCCATTTCGGTTGCCCTTCGGTATCGAGGGGGCAGGAGCGTTCCGCAGCTTTGATGAGACCACGTATCATCTTGAGGCATCAGCCGGGGTGTTCATCATCCCTTCGTTCTTCGAGCTGGGTCTTGGGTACGCCTATGAGCAGGATCGCTCAGGTTCAACCAGGATCAGCAAGAATCTTGCATCAACGCGTTTGAGTGCAGGTGCTTTGGATGTGAATATCCGTGCCGGTGAACGGTGGGCACAAGAGCGCTCAGCCTACCTGTCGGGTCTGGCTAAAGCTGGATTTATGATTCCTCTCGTGTGGGGATTTTCTTTCTGGCTTGAACCAAACGCCGCGTTTGTTACCTCCGCGGATTCTCTCCTTGAAACCGAGCTTATCCCCCTCGGGGGTGCGCGAACCCTTCGCGGTTACGTAGAAGAAGAGTTCCGAAGAGAACTTGCCTTATGGTCAAGGCATGAGCTGCGCTGGGGAAGCGAGAGCTTCTCCTTATATCCTCTGTTCGATGTGGCCTTGATCGAGGTCACCGGATTTGCGGCAGGATACGGCGCAGGCATCGCAGTAGCTACGCCTATCGGTCGTCTTGAACTTGATGCCGCCCTTCCCTGGCGAGGTACATGGGACCAGGCAAAGCTTCATCTATCGCTCGGAGCGGAGTTCTAAGGTGTTGACTTTCCATTGTTGCTCTGTTAAAGTTATTTTTGGAGGTATAGCCTGGTTGCAGTAATCCTTTTATTTGCCCAGATCATCCCTCTGGATGATCCGATCTACGATGCGATAGACCGCCTGGAGACCAAGGGCATTCTCGTCGGCTTGCCTGATACCCGTCCGTGCACGCGCCAGGAGATTGTTGATGGGTTTAACCCGCAGGCTGAGCTTTCAAGGGCGGATAGCTTTGATCTGCAAAGGTTCGGGTTTCTTCCCGGTATCCCTGACGCTCGCTGGGCACCGGCTCTTGCTCTATCTGCCGACGATGCCTCCTTTGAGTTGGGTGGTGCGCTTCGCGCATCCTATAGACTCCCGGATACCCTGCGGGCAGGTCCGGATATCCGTTTCCGGGGTTCCGTTGGTCCTGCAACCTTTTTCGCAACACACAGACTCACTTATGCTTACAACTGGCCTGACACGGTGTTCGACGCCAAATCGTGGCGGGGGGATGAGAGACCGATCTATCCCGAGATTCCCGACGCCCGGCTGGATCTGGATTTTGACTGGCTGCACATCCAGGCTGGACGCTCCGAGATGCACCTTGGGCCTGTGCCTGACGGCGGACTTCTTTTATCCACCGAGCCCTGGGGCCTGGATCACGCGGCCTACAGCCTGAAGTGGAAAGGTGTTCGTTTCACCTCGCTTTTCGTCTGGCTCCAGTCCGATAAACGTATGGTTATGCATAGAGCCGAATACGTTGATAGACACTGGAAACTTGGACTCTCCGAGGCGGTGGTCTCCGCCGATACCAACGATATCTTCCCCTACATCGTTGCACCGGTCGCGTTTTACTACCTAATGCAGTGGAACAAGCGGCAGGACGAGAACATACTGTGGGGGGTAGATGCCTCGGTTATCTTCCCGCCGGTCAAATTTTACGGAGAGTTATTAGTAGACGACTTCGCCTACGAGCCGGCCACCGGCCCGAATAAGATCGGTGGAACCATCGGTGGGGAGTGGGTATCCATACTCCGTTCCGAAGTGGACCTGTGCGCCGACTACACCGCCATTACAAAGTGGACCTACGCCCAGCGAGACAGCTTACAGAACTACACCTTCCGGGGTCGTATACTTGGTGACGACCTTGGGCCAGACGCGGACCGTAGCCGTTTAACCGTTTCCTGGCGCATCATCCCACGTTTGAGGCTCAAGATTATGGGGTTCTATGAACGTCACGGCGAAGGTGACGTCTGGCACGACTTCGCAGACGACGGTGCGCACGACCGCGAGACGTTCCATCCTCCGTTTCCGTCCGGTGTTGTAGAACATCATCTCGGCGCGGATGCCGAACTCAGGTTTACACTTATCGGTCGCAGCTTCATCGAAGTCCGAGGCGGCATAGCGCAGATTACCAACCTGGATCACCATGAAGGTTCTGAAGGGTTCAGAGCGGTCATCCAGACCGATCTTTACTGGGAGTTCTGATGGTCTGGAAGATGCTTTTGCTGGGTGTCGTTCAGGGTGTGAGCGAGTTTCTTCCCATCTCCTCGTCCGGACACCTCTTACTTGGGCAGGTGCTACTAAAGGTGGAAGGCGGGCTTACCATACCCATATTCCTTCATGTAGGTACACTGATAGCAGTTGTTGTGTTTATGTCCCGCCGCATCGGCAGGCTTTTTGCCGATATGTTCAACCGGGAAAAGGAACGCAGGATCGCAGGCTGGACACTGATCCTGTATCTTTTTGTTGCGAGCATCCCGGCTGCACTGGTTGGGATTCTTACCAAGGACACCATAGATCGCGTGATGTACGGGCAGCCCTTGTATGTGGCTTTCTTCTTTGTCGGAACCGGTGCCTTGCTACTTGCAACTCGCTGGGGCAGAGAGCGTAATCAGACATTCGGGATTTCAGAGGCTCTTCTTATCGGCATTGCCCAGGCGGTTGCCATCCTACCCGGATTCTCACGCTCCGGGTTAACTATCGCCACCGCACTTCTTTTGGGGATCGCCTCTGTGGAGGCGTTCGAGTTCAGCTTCCTTTTATCAATCCCTGCGATCGCCGGTGCCGCGTTGCTTGAGTTTGTGGAGCTTCATGAAACCGGAGCTCTTTTTGGTTTCGGTTCTCCAGCGGCGTTGATAGCAGGTTTCCTTGCCAGTGCTGTGGTTGGCTTTGCCGCGCTGTGGATCGTGAAGAAGGTGATTGTATCCAGGAAGTTCTGGCTCTTCAGCTTCTACTGCTTTGCGGTTGGCGTGGCCAGCTTAGTTCTGCTTCTGGTGTTCCGATAGACCGTGTCCCTAATTCCTAAAGCAAAAGAGACCTTAAAGCGTGAGTGCGGAGTTAAGAAAGGCGCACGCATCGTGGTGGCTTGTTCGGGAGGTGCGGATTCCGTTGCCTTACTTCACTTCCTCCACACCCTCAAGGAGAAGTTGGGGATCGCAAAGCTGGGCGTCTACCACCTGAACCACGGGCTTCGCGGCGCGGAGGCGGATGCAGACCAGGCGTTTGTGGCCGATCTTGCCAGGGCCCTCGATATTCCCTTCCATGCCGATCGTGCCGACGTTGCCGCGTATGCGGCCCAGCACGGAATCTCCCTGGAGATGGCGGGCCGCAAGATTCGCTATGCAAGGCTAGAACGAGCGCTGGAATCAAAAGGATATACCCTTGCTGCCCTTGGCCATACGGCCTCGGATAACGCCGAATGGATACTGCTTTCTTTGATCCGCGGCAGGGCGGAGCCTTTTTTATGGGGCATTCCTGCAAAACGAGGTCCGTTCATCCGTCCACTTATACGGTGCACGCGGACAGAAATCCTTGCCTATTTGAAGAAGCATCGTCTATCCTTCCGCGAGGATTCGAGCAACGTCTCTCTTTCATTTGACCGCAACCGTATCCGACACCGGATCATGCCTTTGCTTAAGAAACTCAACCCCTCCCTTGAGGAGACCATTTCGCGCACCCTTGAGATAGGGGATGTGCTGAACTCCTCGCTTGATTCAGAGGCAGCCGAGCTCCTGAAGCGGCTCGTTGCAACTAAGGGCAAGACCCGTGAGCTTGACACCTCAGGGCTTTCGAGCTATAATCCAGTTACGCAACTTCGTGTGCTGAGGCTCTTTGCGCCCTGGCTCGGGGCAAATGATCTTTTGGGCCTATTGCCCCTTGAGATTGCCAAAGGGACGCGCGAGATAGCGCGCGGCGAAGGGAAGAAGCTTTCGGCATCCTATGATCGGTTGGTGCTTGAGGATTGCAAGGATCAACCTTTATGGGAGCCGAGGGTGCTGAGCGAGGAAAAGGATGTGTTAGTGCCGGGATTTGGATGGCGCCTGCGCGTCTATGCGGGCAAACCGGATGAATTCGTGCCGCGCGACGACACGGTATTCTTTGACGCGAGTTTTATCAAACCTCCATTCGTTGTCCGCCCCTGGCGTGAAGGGGACAGGATAGTTCCGTTTGGCAGGCGAGGAGAGGTTAAGCTGAAGCGGGTATTTAGTGATAGGAAGGTAGTACGCCGGCTGCGTCGGTACTGGCCTTTGGTATGCAAGGATGATGAAGTGGTGTGGGCCGCCGGGCTTATACGCTGCGCCGCGGCTCGTGTAACAAGTTCAACTAGTGAGTTGACGATTTTGACTCTCTTGAGAGGTGAAGATGACAAACAGACCGCCTAAGGCGGGTTCACGCAGACTGCGCACCGTTATTATCTGGGGTGTGGTGGGGTTGTTATTTATACTAGGTTACTATCTGTTTGTTTTTCGCCCACAGCGGACCCCTGAGATTCCATACAGTGAGTTCCGCCAGCGGCTTGAAAAGCTTTCCTCGGCGACGATCTCGGAACGTCAGATAACCGGTGAGTTCCTCGCCGAGGAAACGGTTCAGACTGTGCGGCAAGAGCAGATCACCACAAAACGCTTCATGGTGAGGATTCCCTTTGATGATCAGAAGCTTGTAGAGGAGCTTTTAGCTTTGGGCGTTAACGTCAGTTCTCAGAACCGTGTCCAGTGGGCGAGCATTCTTCTGGCCATCGTTCCCTGGGTGCTGATTATCGGGTTCTGGTTTATGATAATGAGGCAGTCGCAGGCCGGGGCCTCGAAGGCATTTCAGTTCGGGAAGAGCAAGGTGAGGATCTCTACCGAGACCCGTCCCAACGTTACCTTTGATGACGTCGCAGGAGTGGAGGAAGCCAAGGAGGAACTGGAAGAGATAATAGAGTTTCTTCGGTCGCCGCGCAAGTTCAGTCGCTTGGGCGGCCGTATCCCCAAGGGGGTGCTGCTTGTCGGAGCGCCCGGCACAGGAAAGACCCTTCTTGCACGTGCGGTGGCCGGTGAGGCGAGCGTTCCGTTCCTCTCCATCTCCGGGTCGGACTTCGTAGAGCTTTTCGTCGGCGTCGGGGCGTCGCGTGTGCGAGACCTGTTCGAGCAGGGCAAGCGTCATGCCCCATGCATCATATTCATAGACGAGATAGACGCTGTCGGGCGTCATCGCGGAGCAGGCCTGGGCGGGGGTCACGACGAGCGGGAGCAGACCCTTAATCAGCTTCTTGTGGAGATGGACGGCTTTGAGACCTCTGCAGGCATCATCTTCATGGCAGCCACCAACCGTCCTGACATCCTCGATCCGGCGCTTCTGCGCCCTGGTCGCTTTGATCGCAAGGTGATCCTGCCTCAACCGGATGTTCGTGGCCGGGAAGGAATCCTCAAAATAAAGGTTCAACGTGTACCGCTTTCTGGAGACGTTGACCTTTCCATTCTGGCACGCGGCACGCCCGGGTTCACCGGTGCAGACCTTGAAAACATGGTTAACGAGGCCGCCCTTCTCGCCGCGCGTCGCAACCGCAGTGAGGTTACTGCACAGGACTTCGAAGACGCAAAGGACAAGGTCCTTATGGGTGCCGAGCGGCGCAGCCTGCTACTCTCTGTCGAGGAGAAACGCCGCACCGCATATCACGAGGCGGGTCATGCACTTGTCTCCCGCATGATCCCCGGTATGGACCCCATACATAAAGTTACCATAATCCCACGCGGCATGGCCCTCGGCGTTACCCAGCCTTTGCCCATCGATGAACGCAAGATATACCCCAAGGGGTTCTGCGAGGCACAGATTGCGTTCATGTTGGGAGGCCGCGCGGCGGAGGAGAAGGTCTTCGGCGACCTCTCCACCGGGGCCGCAAATGACCTGGAGAAGACAACCATCCTTGCCCGCAAGATGGTCTGCGAGTGGGGGATGAGCACCAAGCTCGGCCCACTGACGTTCGGCAAGGTCGAGGCGGAGATCTTCTTAGGCCGAGAGATGGGAATGCATCGCAACTACAGCGAGAAAACAGCCCAGCTCATTGATTCCGAGATTCGAGCGATAATCGAAGGTCAGCATAAACGTGCTCAGGGGATCATCGAAAAGAATGTCAAGAAGCTCAATGCACTTGCCGAAGCACTTATCAAGCAAGAAACCCTTAACTCAATGCAGGTTGATGAGATACTTGGACTTACCAAGGGTCCCAGACGCAAAGCGGCTAAGGTGGAGACAACCCCTAAGGCCCCTCAAACGTCCGATAAAAAGGTGTCGAGTTCGAGATCGGCAAAGGCGGGAAGTGGACCCAGAAAGGGTTAAGGTAGCTATCCGGGAGCTCCTTGAAGCGGCAGGTGAGGATCCATCCAGGGCCGGGCTGAAGCATACCCCGCAGGCGGTAGCGAGGATGCTGCCGGAGATCCTCGCCGGGTTGGGACGCGATCCACGCCAGGTACTTAAAGCCTATACCGCACCCAACCAGGACGAGATGATACTCGTAAAGAATATGCCCTTCTACTCCCTGTGTGAACATCACCTCCTGCCATTCTTCGGCAAGGTTCATCTGGCCTATATACCTCGTGAGAACCGGATCACCGGTTTCGGCGACATAGTCCGTTTTGTGGATATCCTGGCCAAGCGGCCCCAGATTCAGGAACGTCTGACAACCGAAGCAGCCGACATCTTCAACGAGGTGCTTCATCCTTTGGGTGTGATGGTGGTTATAGAGGCCGAGCACCTGTGCGTTACCATGCGCGGGGTAAAGAAACCCGGGACTTTAACCCTAACCTCGGCGATGCGCGGGGCGTTCAGACAGGCAAAGACGCGCGCCGAGGCGCTTTCCTTGATGAGAGGACTGCGCCTGTGATGCTTTTGCGTCCGCTGGTGGTTGGTTCTTCTGTCGAGTTGGTACAGGAACTGCGAAGGGTAGAGGTCGACCCCTCCTGTATAGATGTATTTATAGAAAAAAGTGATTCGTTTCTTCTAAAAATTACGAGGCTTTCGACCCCGGCCGCAAATGTCCTTAAGCAGACCGCTATATCCTTTGGGGCCGACGCAGCGGTTCATCGCGAGGTTATCACCGGGAAAGTGGATAGCTCGGACGCCATCTTCATGGGCACCAAAAGGCAACTGCGGCGAACGGTTTTGGCTCTTTCCGGCCAGCCATTCGGTCTTGCCAAGCTTGAGAAGAAGGTCTGTGAGCTTTTGGATCATCTTGACCGAGAGCCTTGCGCGATCGAGATTCCCTCAGGCAAGTTAAGCTTTGATCACCCGCTCATCATGGGTGTTCTTAACGTGACCCCTGATTCGTTCTCGGACGGCGGCCTCTTCCTTGATCCTGATGTAGCCTGCAGACACATAGACGAGATGATCCAAGACGGAGCTGACATAATAGACGTTGGTGCTGAGTCGACCCGACCCGGCTCCGATCCGGTTCCCGCCTCCGAGCAGCTCAGGCGGCTTTCGTCGGTCTTCGATCATCTCCAGACTCGTCGCGTGCTGTGGTCTGTAGATGCCACCGATCCCGACGTTACACGTGCCGCTCTCGATAAGGGTGCCTCGATCGTAAACAACGTGTCGGGCGGGGCAAATCCAGCGCTCTGGCAGATGGCGGGAAGTTACTGTGCCGCATTTGTGCTCATGCACATTCAGGGAACGCCCAGGACCATGCAACAGGACCCGCACTACGACGACTTCAACGCCGAACTATTTCGGTTCTTTTCTACCAAGCTTGAAGAGATTGAAGCCTCAGGTTTTCCGCGCGATCACGTGATTATTGATCCGGGCATCGGTTTCGGCAAGCGCGTTCATGACAACACCGCGGCCATCCGCAGGTTGGGTGAGCTGCGTGCCTTTGGGTCGCCCATACTCGTGGGTGCATCCCGTAAGTCCTTCCTCGGTAAGCTCTTAGGGCTTGAGGTCGACGACAGGCTGGAAGCCTCTATAGCTTCAGCGGTTCTGGCGTTCGCTGGAGGTGCTGCGATCCTCAGGGTACACGACGTCAGCCAGACGAGAAAAGCAATTGATGCGGCGGCCGCGATTCGTTCCGTCAATGGTGAAAAGTCATGGTAGATATCCTCCGCCCTACGGTTATTGACTTTATAGACGTTGGGGTGGTGGCGGTGATCGTCTATCTTTTCCTCGCGTTCATCAAAGGCACGCGGGCGCTTCAGATACTTATCGGGCTCTTGTTGATCTTTCTTCTCTCCCTCCTTGCACGTGCATTCGACCTTAGTGCTCTATCCCTGATCCTTAATTCGCTGATGGCTATCTGGATCATCGCTTTCGTGATCCTGTTTCAGCCGGAGATTCGTAACGCCCTTGCACGAATGGGCCGCTACAGGGTGCTTAGATTCCTTGTGCGCTCGGTCGAGCAGCTGGCGGTTTCAGAGATCGTCAAGGCGGTCGAGGAGATGTGCAAACGCAAGATCGGTTCTTTGATCGTCTTTGAACGTGACATCAATCTGGGGGAGTATGTTCAGACCGGCACCCGCCTGGACGCCAAGATCTCCGCACCACTTATAGTTTCTCTCTTCACCCCGCCGTCTCCTTTGCACGACGGGGCCTGTATACTAAGAAGGGACAAGGTTATTGCTGCGGCGTGTATCTTGCCGGTCAGTCAGGAGCCCTGGGTCGAGGACTACTACGGGATGCGTCACAGGGCCGCCTTGGGGATATGCTCGGTAACCGACGCGATCTCGGTGGTGGTGAGCGAGGAGACCGGGGGTGTAAGTGTCGGGATGGAAGGAAAGCTCTATTCGAATCTCGAGATGAAGGAATTGACAACCTACCTTGAGAAGGTTTACGCCAAGGAGGAAAGATGAATCAGCGCCGGATAGACTGGCTTGCAGCCGGCATTATTTTTATCGCAGCCCTGGTTATATATCTTTTGACCGTCTCGCCGACGGTGGCGTTCTGGGATGTGGGGGAATTCATCGCCTGTTCGGCGAACCTGGGTGTGCCGCATCCGCCCGGGACACCGCTTTACGTGCTTATCGGACGAATCTTTTCCTTGATCCCGATATCAGCAGAGATCGCATTCCGGATCAACTTCATAAGCGTACTTACCGCGGCGCTCTCCGCAGCCCTGGTTGTGCTCATAACGAGTCGTGTCACTCGTTCCTTCAATAAAGGCGAGCCTCCTGCAGAAAAGATAAAGTGGCTGCCGACCGTCGCGGGTGTGGTTGGCTCCTTGTTCACGATCTTTGCCTTCTCCGTGTGGGAGAACGCACTTGAGGCTGAGGTCTACGCGCCTTCGGCGTTTATAGGATTGCTTATCGTATACCTTGCGATTGTATGGCGCGAGCGTACTGAACGTGCAAAACCTCAGCCTCAGAATCCAAAGGTTACTGCAATCCCCAAGGTGGACAATCGCCTGATGCTTTTGGCGTTCTACATCATCTTTCTTTCAGCAGGCATTCACCTTACCCCTGTGATGATGCTTTTTGCACTCATCCCCTTCATAATCCTGGTCAATCACCGCTTGCTGCCGACCTTCTTTCTGGGTGTTCTGGGCCTTTCCTTCATGCTTTTTGAGCCCGGCTGGCCTCAGATTGCGGTTGTTGCCTTGTTTGCCGTCTATTTCTTTGTTCAGGCGGTTGGTTCAAAGAAAGGCTCTGGGCCGGCGTTTGTTTTCGGGGGGGCTTACGCGCTGCTTATCCTGCTCGCGGCGATTAAGGTGGGACCTGCGATTTTGATAGCAGGGGTTGTTTTGCTTGTCATTGCCTTCTTCTATGCGGGCAAGAAGTACGACGTGGATCTGAAGTTTTTCCTTCTGGGCGCCCTGGTGATTGTGATAGCCGCTTCGGTGCAGTTCTACCTGATGGTGCGTGCCCAGCAGCATCCCTCGATCAACATGGTTAATCCCTCCACGTGGGATCGTTTCATTTCGGTCCTGCGCCGTGAGCAATACGGACGCGCTACTGTCCAGAACCAGATATGGCCTCGCAAGACGGTCGTGCATCCTGATACCGGCCAGCCGACAGGTGTGGGAGTAATAGCGGGTCTCTTCTGGCAGATAGTGTTTTACTTCAAGTACTTCTTCTGGCAGTGGGGTTTGCAGAACCTTGCCGGGAAGTCGGCGCTTACGGTCATCGCACGTACCCTTCTTGCGGCAGTACCCGTAATCCTCGGCGTCTTTGGTCTTTATTCCCTGGCCAAACGCGACCGCAAGCTGTTCTGGCTGCTTTTGACCACCTTCCTGGTTTCCTCCTTCGGTCTGGTCATCTACCTTAACATGCGTTTCGGACACACCGGTCCCTTGCCCGATGGATTATCCGGCCTGCCCCAGGAGGTTCGGGAGCGTGATTACTTCTTTACGTTCAGCTACGTATTCTGGGGACTCTTCACAGGCTTCGGTGTCTTTGAGATAGCGGCTTCGATTAAGGAGTCTTTGCGCAAAAAGATAGCGTCTCGTGTTGCTGCAATAACTGTAAGCTCGGTTGGAGCGGTGTTTGCCCTCCTCATCGGTTTTGTAAACCTTCCGCTGCTCACAAGGCACGGCGACTGGATACCGCTTGAATACGGTTACAACCTTCTTGCATCCTGCGAGGAGCCATCGGTGATCCTCACAAACGGCGATAACGATACATTTCCCTTATGGTTCGTGCAGGAGGTTCCTTCCACCCGCTACGAGAATAACAAAAAGCCATACAAGCACGGTGTTATCAACGCCAACCTTTCGCTCCTCAACACCCCGTGGTACATAGAAAAACTCAAGCGCAAGGGTGCACCTGTATCCTTTGTTTACGAATCCAGGAACGAGAAGGTTGCGCTTGTCCGCAAGACCTCTCCATCCTCTGGAGCTCTCGTATGGGAGGGGTATGTGGTCCATCCGCCGATCAAGGAGCGTAGCTTTGAGTTCTCCCGCAACACTCAGACAATCAAGGCGGACAGGAAGGGCAAGCTGCGTGATGCCAATCGCAAGGTTATAGGCAGGATCGAACATGAGACCGGAAAGGTGACCCTAAGTGTTACACCGGCGGATGTTCAGGGCGAGAAGGCTTATATCACGGCAAGCTACGGTTCAGGTGAGATAGAGAACCTGCCTTCTCACGTCTTTGTGAGCCGGACCAAGGTTGTGATGCTTGCAGACATCATGATCAGGGATATGATCGCAACCAACGCGGGCAAGGTTTATGCTGATTCTGAAAAGGTCGCTGTCTCCGGATTCTCTACCAAGATCCCGCTTGATTACCTGCTGCCCCAGGAGGTTTTCGCCGAGCATGTCCTCAGAAACTATGAAGAGAAGGTGATGCCCATATACTTCTCCACGACCGTATCCCCGGGTCGAGTCAGGGAATACGCCCCTTATCTTATTCAGGAGGCCTTAGTCTATCGTGTTCGCAGGGCACCTGAGGAGGAGTTGACCCGTGTCCGGCCTGCGATTGACGTGGATCGTTCCTATGAGATCTTTACCGAGGAGTTTATGATGAAGTCAATACTCGATCCCAGGGTGCGCCGGAGCGGTCAGACGCGCGGACTCTTCATCAACTACGGGATAGCGATGCAGGAGATAGCCCAGGGGTTGGTCGTTAGGGGACAGGCCAGGAAGGCTTACGAGTTCGTCAAGATTGTAGACTCCTTCGAGGCAGAAGAGGCTGTGCGCCGCGTCTTTCTCAT
This sequence comes from Caldifarciminota bacterium, assembly GCA_023128825.1. Classification (GTDB taxonomy): domain Bacteria; phylum Hydrothermota; class Tepidihabitantia; order B3-TA06; family B3-TA06; genus B3-TA06. Next base: position 28,247 of record JAGMDF010000072.1, read on the forward strand.
GAACCTTTACGTGTTTGCGCGCCAGGCCGGTGCGAATGAAGATGCCGAGCGTTACTACCGGGAGATGGAATCCAAGGGATGGCTTGACTCGCAGTTCCATGTACGTCAAGGGATAGCTTACGTACGTTCAGGTAATATCGTGCTTGCCGAGCAGGAGCTCAAACGGGCATACGCCCAGGCTACGAGAGAGGATCCCCAGGGTTTCGTGAGTCTTGTCATGTTCTATCTTGAAACCTTGAAGGATTCTGCCAAGGCACGTGAGCTTGTGGATGTGTGGGATCAGCGGTTCCCTGGCCACGAGTTGAGCTTCCGACTGTATCTGGATTACCTGGGTGAACCCGGAGAGGCGCTGCGTGTACTTGATTATATCATCCTGGCTCATCCCGGCGAGAAGCAGCTCATAAAGCTGCGCGACAGCCTGAAGAAGACCTACAACCTTTAAGGGAGGAACCATGAAACACATTAAACTCGTAGCACTTTTAGCGCTCATCATCGGATGCTCGCAAATCGGGCGTCTGGAAGTCAAAAGCATTGATATCCAGCCACAGGGCGGAGTCGTTAACTCTACCGCCGATACAGTAACCGCTTCCATCGATTTTCAAGGAACAGGTAGTGCCTGCCTCAACTGGTATTGGTGCCCCGGAGATTCAGTTAGAGAACAGTATAGTCAAATAATAAAAACCGAATACTGGCATATAGATACAGACGGTATCTACACTTCTACTCTATGGCTATGTAACGGCGTAAGCCAACCAGTTGGTTGGTTCTGGCTTACAATCCATGATGAGGATTTCGTATTACTTGCTACTTCTGATACAGTCTTATTCTATTACCCTGAACCTGAATAAAGTAAAGGAGGAACCATGAAACACATTAAACTCGCAGTGCTTGTGGCGCTTACCGTTTTTGGTTTACCTGTTATCGTTCAGGCTGAAACTGATTACGGTTATATCAAAATTCAATCGCCAAATTGCGATGTTCCGATATACGTTGACGGCGGATATGTGGGACATTTACCCCTTTCGGATAGTATAAAAGTACTACCGGGCGAACATTCCGTGAGTTTTTTGAACGGAATGATGACCTCAAAAGTTCGTCAAATTGACCGAACTAGTATCGCGGGAGATAGAATAAAGGCAAACTACGAAATGCGGCTTATAGACGCCGGTACTCAACTTGTTTACGTTCAACCTGGGGAAACACGTAACGTCTATATGGATGCCACTAAGATGGAAACAATCCGTAAGAATAGGAAAACATTCATGACATTGGTATGGACGGTAACGGTGGCGTGCCTTGTGGGTGTTATTGTTTTGGCTGCTGGTATAGAATAAATCGTTACTGAGTAAAGGAGGCTATCATGAAACACCTTAAACTCGTAGCGCTTTTAGCGCTCATTATCGGATGTTTTTGTTGCGAGCATCCGCAAGAAGAGCATCTACAAGTCAAAAACGTCGACACCCTACCCCCTGTTGCTGATTTCTATGCTAAACCTACTAAAGGAAAAGCGCCTCTTTATGTGGAATTCTATGACTTCTCTAAAAATGAACCTACGTCTCGGTACTGGAAATTAGAAAACGCACAATGGGAAGGGATACAACAGATCGGGTATTCATTGTGGGGTAATTCATTGTGGGGACCTGTCGTTAGTGTTAGCTACGATGAGGCGGGTACTTACGATGCTACCCTCATTGTTTCCAATGCCGCCGGTGTCGATACGTTAACAAAAAAGGATTATATCCATGTTCTACCACCCGAACCTCTTCTACCACCCGAACCTCCCATAGCTGATTTCCTTATTGAACCTACCGAAGGGAAAGCACCTTTAGATGTCCTCTTCTACAATCAAAGCAAAAACGCTGACCGTTCCTTAGAATTGCTAAAGTGTACTTTCTGTCTTGGAGATGAGAATATTAAGTGCAGGGGAGATTACAGTGGGCCTCTACGGTATATTTATTGCACACCAGGTACTTACACCGTTACTCTCATTGTTAGAGATGTCGAATTCGGACTAGCCGACACTCTCATCCGCAAAGACTACATCACAGTTACCGATACAGGGTTGTATTTCCCGTTCCCGTAAGGAGGAATCATGAGGTACATTATAGTAAACATTATAGTAGCTGCAATAGACATAAGTATTTTGGTGGGAACAATAGGATGTGTAGCAGGTGTAGTTTGGGGGCTTATCCTTACGACGCAAATCGTCTATCCAGCTATTGGCCTTATAGGAGCCATCTTGAGTATTGTCTTAGCTCCCGTGACACTTCTGGTTGTTCCTTGGTATGCTGGGTTGATACTTAGCAATTGGTTCCCTTTAGTCATCTGCTATGGAGGGTTTTATGGGGGAGGAATAGTTTGTTGCGTCGGATGGTGTTTACTGAAAAGATTGAGAGTGATATGAAGGAGGAACCATGAAACACCTTAAGCTCGTAGCGCTTTTGGCGCTTGCCATAGTGGCAACCATAGGGATATGGGGGTGCAATCAGGAACCAGAAGAGCCAGAACCCCTGCAAGTCATAAGCATTGAGTTATTCTCAACGAGTGCTGCTGTTATCCATCTCGCTGGGGCCTCAGTGAACTACCTCTCGCGTCTTTACCCTGTGGAGCTGGTTACCGACACCGCGGTTCTGATCGTGACGGTTAACGCTGTTCCAGATCTACTTATCATCCCCGACACGCTGGATTCGGTGCCATCAGGTCAGA
>JAGMDF010000073.1 GCA_023128825.1 Caldifarciminota bacterium
CGACCGATCACCCGCGAACCCTGTGCGAACACCATCGCCTGGAACGGGTTTTCCAGCGCGGTCAGGCCTTCCTCCACCCGGTCGTAGCACCAGGAGACTCGAAGTCCCCGCATTATCGGTCCGTAGGGAAGACTCATTTTGTGCTCCTTTTCGCCTTCGGCGAAAAGTTCGCAGACGACCGTCGGTCGCTGAAGGGAAGAGTTTCGTAGGGGGCGACGTTCACGACCTTCGGTCGTACGCTCCGCCGTGGGGACCCCGGATAATTACCCCACAAGATCGCTCCGCGCTCTTGCGGGGACCTCGAACGAACTCTCTCGTTTATGTTGTACGCTCCCATAGCCGTTAGCCGGAGGCTGTTGGCCGCTTGCCCGCCTGCGATCTTTTTTTCGAAGGAAAAAAGGAGCATCTTAATCCTCTTTGTTCACCGAGAAGCGCGGTTTCGGTGCCCTGTATCTGATGCGCTCGCGGGCGCGCTGCTCGGCGCCGGGAAGTTCTATCTTGCCCGAGGCGAGGTCGGTAAGGGTTCTATCGGCCAATTCTCGCTTGTCCTTTGCCACGCCTTCCTGTTCAACACGGGCGTAGAGCCGGTATACGGTCATCTGAAGCGAGGCTTCCTTTACGAGATCGCGTGCGCCTTCGGATTGAATTGCGGTAAAATCCAAAGGAACGATGTAGCGTTTGGCGAGCTGTGCATCAACGTACGCCTCTGCCCAGCCGATCGCTGCGGTGATCTTGGCATCGTCTATGACCTTCTCGGTGATGGAGTGGGATACGTCGTCGTCCGTGAGCCGCGCCAGCACGTCTGCGGGAACAGCGGCCTTGACTTCGTCTACTGTGAGATATCTCATTTTATCCCCCACGAGAATCTTTCAGCTTCTCAACGAGCCCTCGTCTGAGGAACTCCTGCGCGATCTTTGCGGAAAGAACGATCCCTTCGCCTGCAAGATGCCAGCGTCCGCCCATCTTCACCGGTCGAAGGAAGCGGACCTTTACGGTTCGCACCGAGCCTTTACTTTGAGTTCTCCTGCCGGCCATCACTATACAGGTTTGATTACCGTTGCACAGTAGACGATGCACTCGGGCCAGTGAGGAACCGGCAGGGGACGGGACTCGGCCAGCACCCACAGCATGGATGGGTCGGCCTCTGTCCAGCTCTTTGCAAAGAAGGGCTGAGCCACCGCCACCTGATTGTCCAGATCGTAGACAAGGGCGTAGTGCATGCGGAACGGCCCATCGGAGGCCACCATGATGAATGATTTCGGATCGATGAAGTTCTGGCTTGCGCCAGCCGAGTCGGTGTAGGTGGCATCGTACTCGTAGATGTCAACGCCCACCAGCCTGCCGATGTAGTTGGAGCGCCCAACCGAGATCTCGCCTACGTTGAAGTTGCGGTAGTTGAGGATCTCGCGCACCTTGGAGTGACCCAGAAGGGCGTCAATCGCGTCGGTGCCGGCGATGGCAACGTCCGCGGTATAGCCGGTGTCCGATGAGATGAGCCGCTTCCAGGTGAGGATGTCCTGCACAGGATCGGAGGTCTCCTCGTCCCAGTAGTTGCCCGAGGTAAGGACGGGCTTGTGGCTCTCCGGCAGAAGGTAGTCTATCTCGAAGGAAATGTTCTCCTGCTGGACGGTAAGTTTTCCTTGAAGACTCTGGGAGGCCATCCACTCGGTGGTGCGCACGATCATGTTCTTGAGATCGGCAAGTTCAACACCGATGCGCTGGTTCTTGTAGGCGTCTACCCCGCCTTCTCCGAGGTAGAGTGCGGTTCCGGGCGAGCGAACCGATAAAAGATCGTTTGCGGCCAGCACCTTCTTGGGGCGAAGGCGCGGCGCTTTTACAGACTGCATCTTGCGTGCGAGTTCTGCTACGACGATGCCGCCCTCGACCGGCGAGACGAACGGAGCCAGGCGTTTCCCGCCCACAACCACGTCAACGTCTATCTCCTCGGCCAAAGCCTGGACCTTGGTCTTGAAGACTTTATCAGTAAGGAATGATGGTGCAGCAGGTATCTCGTTGATAGCGGTGGTCAGTGTACGCCAGTGAAACAGATCAGTCATCTTAACCTCCTAACCGATCTTCTTTACGTAGATTCCGTGCTCGGCGAGCCTGCGCTTTGCATCAGCGATCTGGGGATCGCTGGCATCGTTCCAGTCGAGCTTGTCCTCGTTGAACTCGCCGTGGAAGTAGGCCACCGTATTGACATCTTCCTCAGATGCGTCGGTGTCCCGTGCAAGGATCGCACGGGGAACCTCGGTGCCGTCCAGGTCGCCGGTGTAGTCTGCGTTCACTAATTCCAAGTTCTTGACCGCTTGGGAGAAGGTGACGACGATTTTGCCCGTTGCGTAGTCTGCGATACCGTCGCCTCCGGCACTCCCGATAAGGCCGCCCTTACCGTTGTCAGAAAAGGTCTCGGTCGAGTCATCGAGCAACACCGCGTCAACTACCACCGAACCGGGGCTGACTACGGGGTTCACCAGGGTAGCGAAGAAGGTTTTCTTTGACCCGTCACCGGTCCCGATTTCCTCGTTGGAATAATCCGTGCCTGCAGGCAGCCACTTGTAGTATTTGTTATCTGAGGTCTTGCGACCCAGCACCTGACCGGCTAAGAGATCGTTGGCCGCATTTAACCCCACTACGATGGGATAAAGCACCACCGGGTGCGATCCGGCCAGAAGATTGCCTCCGGCCAGTTCTGTTATGGTTACTCCGTAACTTTCCACCATGCTTAACCTCCTTTTACCCCACGCCGTCGCTACGCGACGTCATGGGGACCCCGGATGGACTTCCAGGGGTTGTGTTTTTATATGGATGTGCTTTCCTCACTTTCTTACCTCACTTTACTTGAGGGCCTTGGCTATCTTATGCCCCAACGACTCGAAGGAGTTATCCACACGAGCCTGTGGAGAAGCGAACTCCGATAGAGGAACAAGCGCGGGCAAGGACTCAAGCAACCCCGTGAAGAAATCCAGCGGAGAGATCGGCTCAAAGCCCTCATCCGAAAGGCTCTTCTCATCTGAGAGTCCGGCGATGAAGCCCACCAGAGCCTTGTGGCCCCATGCAGGAAGCAGCCGTCCCTGGTGCGCCAGGCGCTCTACGATTCGCTCCGCAGCATCAAGACGTTCGGGATTTACCCCACTCGAATACTTCGTATCCGAGCGGGGACCCCGGTCGTCTTGGGTTTCGCTTTGAGGTCCCGCTTCAGTCTTTGCATCTTCTGCCCCTTCAGTACCCACCTCGGTAGTCGCGGTCTGTGATTCCTCGCTGACCTTCTCTATTTGAGCCAGACGTTTCTTTAGAGCGTCCAGGTGATCATCAACCGCGCTCCGCGTCTCCTCGTCGAGATCGCTCAGTGCCTCACGGACGGCGGAAAGCGCTAAAGGCACAACCCGCGGCTCGCCATCCACAATATCCACAACAAGCATCGGGTATGCCTCGAACGACTCAGAATCCGCCGAGGTGTCCACCCGGAGTGAGTATAAAGCAAGCGCTGACCAGCCCAATGCATCTTGCACACGCTTTGCAGCCGCCTGCGCGTCCCAGGGATAATCGGCCGGGGCAAACGCTAACTTCCCTAAAGGCGTTAAAGTCGTTTTAGAAATCATCCACTGACCTCCTTTCCTTTTAGCATGATCATATTGTGATGGGGTTCGTGAAGAACACAATAGAAACCTGACGAACTTACACCCCACACGATCGCTACGCGCTCGTGCGGGGACCCCAAATAAAAGCTCCTTTTTGCTTGCGCAAAAAGATCGCGGAAGGACCTATCGGTTGCCCCTTTCTTATCTTTATTGCGATCTTTTGCCCGAAGGGCAAAAGGAGCATTAACTTGACTTCCGGCAAACTTCGACTATCTTAAGGCAGAGCGTTAGGAGTAGCCTATGAAGAAAATCCTTAATCTTCTGCTCATGGGAATTTTGGCGGCGGGACTTGTAACCTGCGGCGGCGAGGACCCCGAGCCCGTGCTTAAAGAACTAACCCAGAGCTACTGGCAGGCCGTGTTTCGAGGCCACATACAAGAGGCGTACGGGATGCTTTCGGATAGCTCCCGCGCCAGCGTCACTCCCCAGGAGTTCAGCGAGTCGATGAGATTCGTGCCTTTTGACGGCGAAGGGAGTAACGAACTCAAAGAGGCTTTCGCCGAAAAAGCAAAACTAACCATCCTCGGCATAGAGGCAAAGCGCAAGGAAGCGACGGTTCACGTGATACTACTCGTGCCGACTCTGGCAGCGCTTCAGGCGAGCCTACAGGCGCAGTTGGACTCAGGAGAAATCGAAGTTGAGGATGAGGCAGCTTGGATGCTACGGGAGATGACAACGGCACTGGAGGAAAACCGCCTGCCCACCCAGGAGCTACGGCTCAAGATGACGTGGGTGCTTGCAGATGACCGGTGGCGGCTGGTATTCTGAGGGGGTTGACGAACCGACGCTCTCTTGTATGCTTCAGATTGTCTATGAATGCAACACGGAGGAAAAGTGAAGCGTAATCTGCTCTTGCTTGTGTGTGCGGCGCTTATCTGCCTTCTGCTTGCCGGATGTCCGAATAAGGAGGAGGTCCTGATCGTGCGCCAGCGGGCGGAACGATACTGGAATTACCTGTACCGAGGCGAGACACGGTCCGCTTACAACATGCTGGATAAAAAAAGCCAGGGCTTTCTTTCTTATCCAGACTACGCGCGAAAGGTAGGTTTCGGCCCGACCAACCTTCCCGAGGTCGCAGACTACTGGGAGGCATACTATCCCAACACCCAGATAGAGGTGAAAAACGTCTCCGTTCAACGCAAGCAGGCGATCGTTTCACTCACCCTTATCATCCCTGATCCGACGTGGTTCCCGGACGAGGCATACGCCGAAGCCAAACGCCTGGGTCTTGAAGGGCACGAATACGCCCTCTTCATGATCCGCGCCCAAACCGAGGCATTGAAGAAGGGCGAGATTCCCCTTGTGAGGATACAGGAAAACACCCAGCTCGTGAAGGAAGACGCCGAGTGGAGAGTTGTCTTCAAGGGCGAAGAATAGACCAGTACCCTTGCCCGTACCCGTGAGGGTCTCCCGGTTTCCCCCTACCCCTCTTGACAAATCCCAAATAAGTGCCCATAATCTCATTACCAGGAGCGGCACTTCAGATTTCAGCGTAAAAGAAGCGTCCGCTTGCTTACAAAGAAACAAAACTGGGAATGAAGGAGGAATCATGACCAAACAACGCAGTAAAGCATCCCTTTTAGGGATAGTGATATTCCTTTGGGGAGCTACCCTTTTTGCCTGGCCCCCTGACACCCTGTGGACAAAAACATACGGAGGCCCAGATTATGATGAGGGCTATTCAGTCTGCGAGACCTCAGACGGCTCCTACATCGTTGCAGGATACACAAAATCGTTTGGCGCGGGTGAACCCGACGTTTGGCTCATAAAGACGGACCCCAATGGAGACACCCTGTGGACAAAGACATACGGAGGGTCAGAGTGGGACCAAGCTTGGTCAGTACAACAGACATCCGACGGCGGATACATCGTTGTGGGATTTACAGCTTCGTTCGGTGCAGGTAATTACGATGTTTGGCTCCTGAAGACCGATGCGGACGGAGATACGCTGTGGACAAGAACTTACGGAGACACAGGTTATGAGGCAGGCTATTCGGTTCAACAGACCCCAGACGAAGGATACATCATTGCAGGGTATACAGACACAGGTGGGATTCAGCATGTTTACGTTATAAAGACCGATGCAGATGGCGACACCCTTTGGACAAGGACCTATGGAGAGTTAAGCTATAGTCGAGGCTTTTCAGTAAAACAGACCTCTGACGGTTCCTACATCATTGCAGGAAGCACGTACATCTTTTCGGAAGTGGTTTCTTCAATAGAGATTTATCTCATAAAGACCGATGCCAACGGGGACAGCCTCTGGACCAGAACGTATGGAGAACCCGTAGGTGATGATTACGGCGCTTCGGTCTGCGAGACCTCTGATGGCTCCTACATCATCACAGGATGCTCATACTATCTGGGCCTTGGATATGAAATTTTACTCCTAAAGACCGATGCCGACGGGGACAGCCTCTGGGCAAGGACGTATGGCGTGGGTCACGGCAACTCAGTATGCGAGACCTCTGACGGATGTTACATGATTGCGGGGTCCAAGAAGTTCTCAGGTTCACGAAGCTATGATGTTCATCTCATGAAGACTGATGAGAATGGTGGGATCCTCTGGACAAGGACGTATGGAAGGACGACAGGTTGGGATGAGGCCCAATCAGTATGCGAGACCTCTGATGGCAGTTTCATCGTTGCAGGATGGATGGAATTCTTGGACCCGAGGGATAGGGATATTTGGCTTCTGAAGCTGGAACCCGATGTCGGTATTGAAGAGAAGGAACCCTCTCAAGAGCTTTCCCTTGTTTTCGAGGCCGATCCGAACCCGTTCACAGATAAAACCTTGCTCGACTATCAACTGCCCAGCAGTGCTCATGTGCAAATAGTTATCTACGATCCGCTTGGCCGGAAGGTAAAGATTCTTGTTGACGGTCGGCAGACCGCAGGGACTCACACCATAACCTGGGACGGGAAGGACGATGCAGGAGAGCCGCTCTCCGCAGGCGTCTACTTTTTGAGGTTCCAGTCGGAGAGCTGTGCTCAGACAGCTAGATTAGTAATGGTCAGATAAGGTGTTCCTTAACCCGGACAATCAACACCTAAAAGCTTGATTTTTTCGCCAATCCGGTTATAGTTTGGTGAATTGGTAAATACTAAGAGGAGAAATCGAATGAAACGGATCCTTTTGTTGGTCAGCGCGGTGCTTGTGCTCACGGTTGCCTGCTTTAACGAAAAGGAAGCAATTCGCGAGGCAACGACCCGGTTCTGGCAGGCCGTAATCAACGGTAAAACCGAAACCGCCTATCGGATGCTTTCCAAAAGAAGCCACTTTAACATTCCGAAGGCTGTTTTCGAGGAAAGCGCAAGATTCGGCATGAAACCCACGTTAAGAACCCGGGAACTGCGAAAGGCCTGGAGCGCGGAGTCTAGCTTCCGCATCGAGGAGCTGGAACAACGCGGCGCCGAAGCTTTGACGCTTGTAAGCTTCCGAGTACCTGACCTGAATGAACTGGACGAGCGTCTCTCCAAGGAAGCCAGACGCAAAAACATATACAGAAAATACAAAGGCGATGAAGACAAACTCGACGCATGGTTCGCAAAACGGATGGCACAGGAGATAAAGGCGCATCGCTTCTCCCGTATCAGCATAGAAGAACGCACTTGGCTGGTTCGGGAGGAAGGCCAGTGGAAGATCAACTTCGGGTATGAATATTGATGCAGGATCGCTCAAGACCCTCTTCTTGCTCGCTGTTTTAGCTGGTGTAAGCTGTGGGAGGGCCGACTCGGTCGGCAATTATCCGCCGCCCGATGAAACCAATCTGGTTGCGCTTGGCTCGTGGGCGCAGAGCGGACCCTTGCAGTTCAGGGTGATGAAGGTCGCGGAAACAAAGGTGCTCGAGACCCAAACAAAGAGAGAGAAAGCGCCGAGGGGCACCCGCTTCGTTATCATCACGCTCCAGGTGATGCCGGCGGAAAAGGGCAAGGGGAGCGTGGACTATGTGGAAAGTGTCCGGCTCCTGGATGCCGAGGGCCAGGGCTATCGACCGAACAGCAACCGCTTCCTTGAGGCAAACGCAGAGAGCCTGCCGGTGGAGATCGAGATAGATGCCGGTACGTTTGTGGAGCGGATTGTCCCCTTCCTTGTAAACGAGAAGTTCATTCCCCTGGCCCTTCGCTGCACCGGCTCAGCAGACGCCCGGCCCTGCTTCATCGCGCTGAGGAGAGTAAATTAGGCTCCAGCTTACGGTCTAAACCGCTTCTCTAAGTACCAACTCATCCATTGTTCGTCATGCTCTTGGGGGAAAGATTTATACTTGTCACCAGATAGAAACTCATCCAACCTATCTGATTGATAGCGATCTTCGTCTGTTTCTGTATGGAACCCTTCTTCAGCAAGGGTTTTCATAAAAGCTAAACGAAAAACTCCTATCGCTATCTCAAACTGTGACCCCGCGTTCGGGTTATGAGGCCAATTAAACCTTGCTAGATCGATTTTCTCTCCGTGCACGATGTCGTTTCGCAGACCGTAGAATTCATATAACCACCAACCTTTCCAAGGGTATTCCTTTTCTGTTTTATTTTTATCTCTCAATCTATCTTTGTGGGTTATCCCTTCATTGTCTTTAAAAAGTTCAATGAATCTAAAACAGAGTTGTTTGGCTTTATCCATTTCCTCGTATTCAGGAATCAGAAGGATCTCAAAAGCCGTAACCAAAAGCACGATTTCGGCATATGGATGAATTACCTTTGAATCGGTAAACGCACTAGTAAACAGATCTAAAGCTCTGAATATAAGGCGCTTGAAAGGACCTTCAGGGGATTCCAGAAGTTTCCCAAGAGAGGAAAGAAGAGGGAGGTTACTATTCAATTCATGGGCTGTACACTCAGTTGGTTTAATGATAGGTTCAGGGCTACCCATGTGTATCTCGTTTCCATGTCTTCTGCGGATGGGTCTTGTCCAATAGGGAGAATCTGAACCTAAAGGAACTCGGTAAAGTACAAAATCGATGGAATTCTTGTAAAAAATGACGTTGGGATGTCGGTATTTTTCGCCACCTGTCTCTGAGACGAACCATTGGATATGAGTCGCAAAAAGGGCACAGGCATTTAAAGCATCGACAGGTTTTCTCAGGAATCGGAATTCATTATCTTCGAAAAGGCATCCTCCATCTTTCCCACTTATAACGCAAAAAGAACTTAAAGGGACAGGCTTCCATGAGTGATCTTCTGGTGACTGTTTCATCTCAGCAAAAGCCTTATTAACACTTCGGATTATTCCATCCCTCTCAGCTTGATTTGGGACATACTTTTCCGCATCCTCCGGCCAGCGCCAGAAGGTAAACGGCCCGACTTCAATCTCTTTTTGAAGCTTGAGCCAAGGCAGCACTGCAAGGAACTTTGCAGATTCTTCTTTCATAACCTCCTCCGGGGTCCCCGCGCGAGGACGAAGTACTCGCGTGGGGTGTTTTTATTCCAACATCTTCTGCACGGCTACGACGCGGCCGATGATGCGGTCGTCCTCGGTCAGAACGTGGGGCGGATAGTCGGGGTTGGCAGGAACAAGGATGTGAACGATCTTTTCTCCCTGCCGGGTGATCTTGAGCTCCTTGATGACCGTCTCGCCGTCTATAAGAGCCACCACGATGGCACGGTTGGGAGGCGATTGGTCCGGGCATACGATAACCCTGTCACCGTCTGCAAGCCGCGGCTCCATGGAATCGCCGCGAACGATCAAAGCAAACGTCTGCGGATGCTTGGCAGTGGCCGCAGGAACGGGCAGATACTCAAGGATCACCTCAGCCGTGTAGTGAGGGAAGCCGGCAGGCACCTGGCCCAGCACCGGTATCCAGCGAACAGGCAAACGCTCGGACTCGGGCACCTCAGGGACTTGCTCCATCTCGCCCTCGCCGGTCACGAGCCAGTGAAGCGAAACCTCAAGCTCTCGTGCAATCCTCACCAGGAGTTCCACGTCAATCCCGCGCTCCCCGCGCTCATACCGCACAAGCGAGTTGCGGTGAATCCCCAACCGGCGGCTGAGTTCCTCCTGATTGAGCCCCCTCGCTCGCCGTGCAGCCCGGATGCGCTGCCCCACCATCTTATCCTTACTCTGTTCTGCCAGCATAGTTATCCCCAGCCTTCTGTGGAAAGGCTCATAAGTCACCCGATTGGCTACAGATTACCTCAAAAGACCTTGACATCGCACCCATTTGGGTTATAATTACACCAATGACTGAATCCATTTGGGTGATTTTACACATAAAACCCTCGATGTCAAGGGGTAATTATGAAGAAAGAAGCAATCACGAGCATCTGTTCCTGGCGAGACGCTGACCGGGCGCTTGGCCGGATAGCGAGGCTCCAGGGACGTCTGGGGCGGATGAGGGCAAGGGCTGATGAGCGGATAGCAAAGATCGAAGAGAGGCTGGGGGAAGAGAGCGCCGGGTTCCTGTCCGAAGTAGAGGATCTCAGGCAGGAACTGGAACGCTTCTTCAGGGAGAACTCGGATGGTTTAAGGTCGCGCACCCTGCCTAGGGGCAGGATAGGTTTAAGGGCCATAACGAGGCTTGAGATCGCGCGGCCTAAAACTACCTTGCACCGGCTTGCGCAAAGGGGTCTTGGCGACTGCATCCGCATAAGGCAGGAGATTGACCGCCAGGCGTTGCGCAGGCTGGATTCCGATGCGCTGCGGAGCGTGGGGGTAAAGCGCGTCACGCGCGAGACCTTCTACGCGGCTCCAAAGGCGAAAAAATGATGGAACGCAGCGCGGCAGAGGTAGCGGCCCAAATCGAGGCTGCACGACGCGAGCGCGACTCAATCATCTCCCGTCAGAGCTTCTACTGCACGAGGCGCAAGCGGCTGATGACACCCGCTCTCTGCCACGACTGCTTTGCCGCACTTCCATATCTGGAGCGCCTCACACGGTGGAACGAGAACCGGATGGGGTGCATAAAAGAACATTCCGCTCCTTCAAAGGGCTCTGTGAAGCCGGGTGATCACAACCTGTCGCCTCGCGGCAAGGAAGCAAAGCCAGGAACAAACCCCTGCGATCTTTTGCCTGAAGGACGCTCGCGTCCGAGGCAAGAGGTGTATTCGGTAGAGGATTATCTTAGCCGCGGCATGCTTGAGTTCCTGCTTGACCTGGACGTGCTGGCCCAGCGCTTCGAGACATGGTGGATGAACCTGGCCGATCCGGCAAGGCAAAGAATACACCGAAGCGCAGAGGCGCAGGAGATGATCCTGTGGCTTGCGGAAAGACTGCAGGGGTTCCAAAGGACGGTGCTCCTAATGGGTCGCCGACCTGAGGAACAGAGTAAAGATCAAAAAAAGGAGGAACAATGTGGGGTCAAGAACTAACGGTGAATCTGTTCGGTGTAATCCTCTTGGGCAGCGTGATCGTTGCCGCTGTGGTTGAAAAGCTAAAGGTTTGGCTTAAGACCCAGGGCTGGGTAAACACCGCTTTAGCGCTTGCTGCAGGCGTAGCGTTAGGCGGCCTGGTCTATCTTGCCGAGCTAGGCCTTGCTCAAATTGGGATGATCGAGCAGGTGATACCCATATGGGTCGCCCTGATCCAGGGGTTCTTCTCAGGGGGCATCGCTGCCGGGCTATGGAAGGCGGCGCGCACCCTCGCAGGCAAGAGATAGCTATGCCAAAGGGACAGGCGCCGATCCTCGTGAAGGTATCAGTCATCGCCTCTGTGGTGCTTCTGATTGGGGCCACAGGGGCGGCGGCCTTTATCGCAGGATACAGCCTTGCCTTCTCAAAGGTGGCCGACGTTTATGCCCAAACAAGCGTTCTTAAGGCCAAAGCCGCTGAGCTTGAGGCGGAAGTCCTGCATCTCAAAAACTACGCCGTGCTGATCGACGCGATAGCTACAAGCGGCAAAGCGGCCAACGAACTATTAACACTGCCGCAGTTTGATCGAGAACCCGAGACAGAGGAAAGCGAGACTCTCCACGAAGGAGAGGAATCGCCTTGATAAGGCATGCATCTTTTGAGTATAAGAGAGGCGGCCGCGCTGCTGCACTGTCATCCGTACTCGATCTATGGAGCGGTATACGAGGGTCGTCTTAAGGCCGTCAAGCTGCGCGGCAACATCCGCATAAGCGCCGAAGAGGTTGAACGAATGATTATGCAGAAGGAAAAGCTGGAACGCAAGCTCTCGGTCAGAGAGACGGCTCAGATACTGGCATGTTCTCAGTCAACCGTGCTGCGCTTGATACACGAACGCAAGCTGAAGGCGGAGCTCGTAGGCGGCCACTACCGCATAAAACCTGAGGATCTGGAAAGCTATGTACTTTCGCTGCCGAACATATAACCACTCCCAAACAAGGACTCCGCCTTTGCTTGAGGAGTAAGGAAAAGGAGCAATCAAGATGAAGGATTTGAAACCGATCGAGAAGGAATTCAGCGCGGCAGGCGGTTCTATGCTCTGGCTTACCAACGTCCTTTCCCGAATGCCTTGCTCAACGCCTGAGTTTCTGGAACGCCACGAGGGACGCGGGCTTTGGGACGTGTTCGATGAGATGATGGCGGATGCGCACATCCAGAGCTCCTTCCGCTCGCGCCGGGCAGGAGTGGCCGGACGAAGCTGGGAGGTGGTGGCCGCCGACGACTCACAAAAAGCCAGAAAGATCGCGGAATTTGTCCGCAAGACCCTTGCCTCGATCCCCAACTTCGAGCACGCCCTGGCGCATCTACTGAAGGCCATCCCCTACGGCCACTCGGTTGCAGAGATCATGTGGCGCATAGATCCGGATGCGGTAATGGTGGACGCTTTAAGGACGAGAAGGCCGGAGCGGTTCATCCTTGAGTCGGATGCGAAACTCAGGCTCGTTGATTCCGAAACCGGTCAATCCAAGGACCTGCCCGACCGTAAGTTCATCTGCCATCGCTCGGAGCCGCAGGATGACGTGCCCTACGCC
This sequence comes from Caldifarciminota bacterium, assembly GCA_023128825.1. Classification (GTDB taxonomy): domain Bacteria; phylum Hydrothermota; class Tepidihabitantia; order B3-TA06; family B3-TA06; genus B3-TA06. The sequence goes on from JAGMDF010000073.1 coordinate 12,515, forward strand.
ACGCCCCTGCTTTTGTCAATCTACTGGCCCTGGTATTTCAAGAAGCACGCCTCCGCATTCTGGATGGTTCTGGCCGAGAAGTTCGGCATCCCCTCGGTCATAGGCCGCTATCCAGCGCACTTCACCGACGCCGACGTCTCCAACCTGGTGCGAGCTTTGGTGAATCTTCAGCAGGACTCGGTGGCCGCCGTACCTGCCGACACCAAGGTGGAGCTTGAGAACATCCAGGTAGGCGAGAAGGGTTCGTTTTTCCGCGAGCTTTTAGACTTCATGAACGCCGAGATCTCAAAGACCGTTCTGGGCGGTACGTTGACTCAGGAAGTCGGCAAGGTAGGCTCCTACGCCGCGGCAAAAACCCATCAGGAGGTTCGCCAGGAGATAATCTCGGCGGACGCACGACTCCTGCACACGACCATAAACTCCACCTTAATCAGATGGCTTACCGATTTCAACTACGGCCCGGCAGTCCCGGCCCCGCAGTTCGTTATAGACTACCTGCCGCCGCGCGGCACACCAGAGTTCGCCCAGACACTAAAGACGTTATCGGAGATGGGCTATCGTGTCCCCGAGCGCTTCATCGCCGAAACCTTCGGCCTGCCCGAAACAGAGGAGCAAGTATCCGAGGAATAGTCAATACCCACGCATTACCCTCATAAGGCCTGCGCTTTCGAGCCGGGCCTTTTTCATACGGCGTGTAATTAGAAGTTGAGTTTTATTCCGATTGAGAAGGGGGTAGCCTCGATGATTGAGGATTGGCTTGGATTTTCATCCTCCTCCGGCTTTCCCCACCACTGCTGGTAGGAGTAGAAGAAAAGGGCGGTTGAAGCACCCAGGATCGAGCCGGCAATGACGTCGCCGGGATAGTGCCGGTTGTCGGCAACGCGGGTCCAAGCAACCCATCCGGCGCCTGCGGCCAGGAATGCGGTTATTCCCGACTTGGCCGCAACAGCAAGAGGCTCGTCCGAGCGCCACTCGTCCCAGGTGAAAAGGCTAAGGTAGGTAGCCGCGGTGAAAAAGTGGGTGGCGTGTCCTGAAGGAAAGCTCTTGCGCGACTTTGTAATCTCAATCCTCTGTTCTAACCGATCGTAGTAATCAGGTCGTGGCCGGCCCACCAGGTCCTTGGTGAACTCCTTGATAATGTAGCCCGCGGTGATTGCCTGAGCAGCTCCTTTAAGGTGTCGGTAGCTGCGTTCATTGAGCCAGCCCTCCTGGTTGGGCAGAAGCGAGGCCAGACCGATGGTGCCTAACATCGAGACATAAACCCAGGAATCGGGCACCCGCTCCTTGCGATACTCCTTATCGCCCGGGCCTGCGATCAAAGGCTTCTCAAAGAACGGCTCGGCCTTGCTGGAAAGATACCCGCCGGCTGCCATACCACTGATCAGCCCCCAATCCAGCGCCTCCCACTGCCACCCGTAACACCCGTAACACCCCCCGTAACACCCGTAACACCCGTAACACACACCGCGACACACACCGTACCCCTCCGGGGCATTCTCATTATTATTAGGAGCTTGCGCTCCGCTCGCAAGGACATAACCCGCCAAAGGGGCAATCAAAAGAGCGAAAAGGATTCTCTTATTCGCCATCACCGCACTCTAATCACATCAGAATAATTGTCAACCTTCTCCGGGTTACCACATTAGACGCTAAGCGTACAACTAAATAATTGTTCACCCTCCCCCTACTCCCTACCCTATGAGTGCACCAGGCACTCAAGGGGCACACTGTCCCATCAAGGGAGGGGAGATATGTGGCACAGGCTCAGCGCGCCCCAGCCTGCACCGCCGTCTGGTGTCGGCTGCTCCAGCCTGTGCTTTTATATTATGAACGGACTGGAGAGTCCGTTCTACACTTCAAAAAATGTAGGGGCAAGGCATGCCTTGCCCCTAATCCTCCTTTTTGCTGACGCAAAAAGACCGCAGGAGAGTTTAGCGCTCTCTCCGCTCGACCTCCTCGAGCCAGCCGAGGCGAATGTGTGAGCGGCGGTCGCGCCGGGTGTAGGGCTTTATATCCAGAACCGGCGTGCCCTCGACCATATCCACTCCCTTTACGTGAAGGATGTTTTTTGAACGTTTAACGAGCCGGACAACTGTCAGGCCGATGTGGTTAGGCCTGTGAGGGGTTCTGGTGGCAAAGGTTCCGCGTTTAGGTTTTAGTTCCATGAGAGGGGAAGTAAGCAGATCAACCCTTTCTGAAAGATGAAAGTGCCACAACACGTAGATGTGCGAGAATCCCTCGATATCCTTTAATCCCTTGGTGTACTCCTGGAATATCTCAATCGTTCCTTTCGTGAACCGCGAACGCAAAGGATGGATGTCTGCTGGATCGGTGTAGGATGAGTGAATTACGCCTATTGGGGTAAGTTTCAAAGTTTTTCCCATGTCGTAAGGATAGTCGTCTCGCTTAAGAAATCAACCTAGGAGTTCACCTCCACCCTTTCCTCCACCATCAAGGGGGAGGGTGACTGCTACCTTTCGCCGAAGGGCGAAAGGAGCATTTTATTCGGGGCCCCCATAAAGCCACGAAGTGGATTTATGGGGATTTAAATTCGTCAGGTTTCTATGGTGTTCTTCACGAAATCGCTAATAATTAATCCATGAAGCTTCGCGATTGGATAACACTTTCTGCCGCGATCGTTCTTATCGCCGCCGCGTTCATATTGGGTATGAGATGCCGAGGCGGAGAATCGCAAACGGTGGTGTTACGGGTGCACGACACCCTGAAGATCAAAGAGATCGTTCGAGATACCGTGCTGCGGTGGTATGAGAGGATAGTGTGGAAGGAGGCCGAGCCTGAGACCGTGGTTGTCTATGCTGACACCATCAGACCTGACACGATCTGGGGCCGCTGGCCAGAGGCGATAGTGGCGCTGGATTACGGCAAGGGCAAGCTGCGTTTCACCAGCATCATGCCTGCCGACACATCTGTGGAGGTGAGGGAAGGGAGGGGGATCATCAAGGATTACAGCTACAAGGTAGGTGAGCGGTTTGCGATTCGCACAAAGGGTGAGGGATTTCACGTGCGCACAAAAAGATCGGGGCCCAGGTTCGAGGTAGGGGTCGGCTCGGGGGTGAGGCTTGCAGGCGACACCCTATCTGCCCGTGTCGTTCCCTTCATTTTTGCCTCCTTGGTTTACCGCGGGCTGAGCCTGGGCCCCCGCCTTGACACCCGCGGCCTGCACCTAACCCTGCAATATACCTGGAGGTTTTAGATGCCTGAAGATTTTCGCGATAACGAAATCATGGCCTACCGTTTTAGGCTAACCTATGACTTGCTTGAGAACTTTTTTAGAGGAGTGCTTCACATGCGTTTTGATACCGCACCTAACGAAATGAATATAATTGTCTTAAGAGGCGCAAAGACGATCTCACCCGGGGGTGAGTTTCCCGAAACCCAGGAAGAGTTGGAAGAACAAGCCGGTTGGGAACAACCCGAGATTAAACTGGTTAACGATGTATGGAACAGATTTAACGACGTAATCGCCCTCGCCTGGACAGACGCTCAAAACAACGAGCATGTAAGGGCTTTTACAGGTTCAGGCGATCCAGGGGAAGTTACTGATCCGGACTCTTTGGCCTATGTACAGTGGTTGCACGGCTACGGTTTCGTTTCTCAAGGGCAGCACACCGCTACTTGGGGGAATGTACCGATACAACGTAGACTAACATATATTGACATTGCGGCCTACACACAACAGGGCAATCGAGTAGCCGCCGCGTGGGGTAAACGACTGCGGTGGGTGAACGGAGAAAAATACTACACCTTGGCTCCGGTTTTAGAAACCCAGATACATGGGGTGGGACCTGTAGTAAGAGCAGGTAGGGAACGATTTATGGGGGATGCAACCGCAGGATGTACTGTCTATTGTGGAGGAGCGGGGGATCAAGGCGAGCTCTATGACACGATATGGAGGTGGTATGGGATGGAACGTAACACCTTCAACGTTCTTGTTTGGAAGGCTTGGGATTTGTACCGATGGGAAATGAGAGAGCAGTTTAATCCAGGTAATTTCAGACCTACCCTTGATTTCGCTACCAGGGATTGGAGTAACGTACCTGCCCAGCGGCGTGTGGAGCAGATGCAACGTCTTATTGAAGATCGAACCGGTGTTGAACTCCAGGATGAGGCCGGCGTTTTCGGCAACCATACCGGGGATACGCTTCGCGAATTCCAACGTATCTGTTACGAGTTCATAATCCTATTCTTACAGGCTTCAGAGGAATTCAGAGGTATAGATTTGGATAACCCACCCAATCGGCAGATAGAACTAGCTCAACATATGTGTGGTGGAAACTGGGGTCTTGATCGACAATATTTTCAGCACCCCGGTAATATCCTCACCTTAACGATAAACCCAAGGGAGCTTCGTTGGGAGCGAAACGAATGGATTTGTGGTCCTGAAACATGGAAACTACTGGAATGTCCCGGTCTTTTTATACCCTTGAACGTTCCGGTAAGAGAAGATGTGCCAAACGTCCGAACAGAAGCATGGTAGGACAATTGACAATCAACCAAGCTTAATTATAATGTTGATATGCACCACGTTGTCTGCGTTTGTTTACGTTTGTTTTTCCTTGTCTGCGTTTCGTCTTTAGGAGATGAGCGCCCCTCCTTACCCGAAGGCTACACCGATTTCATCCTATCAAAGGACCTTGTTGAGTTTAAACCTCTATTTAGAGTTATAGAAGATGGTTCTCCTCTTACTGAAGATTCTTTGCTGACCTTCGAGATAACTCTTCCGCCACCGCTCGAGTTTTGCTGGGGGGAGAAAAATTCCTCCTATGGGGCAATTACTTATGCACCTTGTATAAAAAGCAAGTACAAGTATTGGGCAGGTGCAGATACTTTCCCTTATGAAATAACTTCACTCCTATGGCAACCGCATCAAGTTGATTATCCACCTGATGACAGTGTAAAATCACGCTTGTTTTTAGGGTTAGGCATAATAGCTTCGCCCCTTACGTATTTATCGCTGGATGAACAAGGCCCCCAGGAGATAACTATATCCGGGAACCGGGCTTACAGGTTAAAGGGGTTCTATCTGATAGGAGGAAGTTGCGGAGCCAGAAGATACTTAGGTGCATTTACCACTTACTTCATCCTTTCCCAGCCTTACGATTACATAATTGTCTGCTCCAACGATATTTACAGAATGGAGGGCCCGGAAGTGATTCCTGATTCTGTTTACGACTATCCTGAAGAGATTAGGGATTCGGTTATCGCCAACTGGGAGTATGAAAAGACCTACCCCAACAACATTGCCGAGCTTGAACGCGCGGTGGAGCAAACCTTCAGGGTGAAGTAATCCCCCTGTGTCCCCCTTAATAAGGGGGATATTCCGCGGGGTCCCCGCGAAGTAGCGAAGCGACTTCGTGGGGTGCAAAGCAAGTGGATCTGCGGGCCGGAGACGTGGAAGCTTTTGAATTCAAACACCTTTGAGGTTGCACATTAAAATACTTGACAAACTCAATCATGAAGTATATACTTCTTCATGATGCTCTTAACGCTCCTTATCATAGCCAATTATGTTGATCTTACGCCGGGCCCTGAACACGTTAGGGTCCTCCTCCCTGATGATTATCCGGCCTGGAAAATGACCTATAGCTATGCAGATTCTGTAAAGCTTGGATATTTCTTTGACTTACGCTCTCAAGCTGAACGGGAATTCAGCCCCTGGGTTCCAGATACCTTGCTTCTGCCTTACAGGATTGATCTATCGCTCCTGAATTTCAAGGAGTGCCGTGTAATCGAGGCTTGCAGTTGCGGTACAGCATACTACTTCGCCAACCTCGGGTTAGAATCCTGGGAAAAAGCGGTAGGCAAACCGATCATTGCCAGAAGTGTGAGTATCGAGTGGTACCCGCATCAGAAAACCGAGATCGACCCGTCGCGGCTAAGATATGACCTTATAAATCGTTATGATGTCTGGATTGTCTTAAGCAAGAAGGGTGTTGAAAAGATAAGGGTCAATAAGAATGTGGCTTATCGTCTAAGTTCCTTCACACATAACGAGCAACTCGACGCCCCACCCCTTGCAAGAACGGAGAGGGTCACGAACTACTTCATTCCTACAAGGCATTATGATTTCCTCATAGAATGCAGGGACCTCGTATATCTCCATGATGAGATATGGGAAGCAATGGATTCTCTCTCGATTGTCTTGTCTCTCGACTGGAGATGTTGGCTGCCTCCTTATGATCATATCTGGGAGCTTGAACGGGCGGTGGAGGAAAGTTTCAGAGTGAAGTGATCCCCCTGTATCCCCCTTATTAAGGGGGATATTCCGCGGGGTCCCCGCGAGTTCGCGAAGCGAAGTCGTGGGGAGCAAAGCAAGTGGATATGCGGGCCGGAGACGTGGAAGCTTTTGGAAACGCAAACGTTCAATGTACAGATACGACCTCAACCTGTTCAACCTCAGTTGCCTCAGGAACCATAGTTCCCACCTGATCCAAGGCGCCCCCTCCGTCCACCCTGGCAGGAACCGGAGCGCGAGTAGGCTTGACAAGCATATAGCCAGGAGTATACTTTTGCGTGAGCCTTTTAATGCTTTTGCTGACTATCTGGTGTCCGCCGGAATTCCCGGAGTTGCCATCTACATATACTCAATGGGTCGAGCATACATCTTATAGCTATATACGTAATAATTCATACTACGATGAATACAACTACATAAGAATCATTGATTCAACAATCGTACCGTATGCTTTGGATATATCAATCCTAAAAAAACGTATTCCTTGTGGTGATTCTCTTCTCGGGGAAGTAGAATATTACGATTCTACACATACAACTAACCAAGAACTATATCTATCATGGTTCCCCCACGAAGACCTTGATACAATAAGTCGTAAACCCCTATACCAATACGACGGCTACATCTCCTACGACACAATGGGCTTTGAAAAGATAACCATCGACAACAGAGAAGCGTGGCGCATTCGGGGTGCATGGTGGAGAACATACATAGATGGTGGAGTTCATGAAAGGGGTTTCTTTACTAATTATTATATCCAAACAAAGCGTCTTGACTACCGCATTACATGTATAAGCATGACTTATATTTACGACGATTACGGTCCTGATTGTGCAGGGCTGGTTCACTACCCCAACCGCATTACTGAACTCGAACAGGCGGTGGAGCAAACGTTTAAGCCCAAAGAGGAGATATTGCAGCCCATTGCCGATACTCATATCTTCCTAGGCCCACCCTTACCTGCAGGGTACTCCAACTGGAGAAAGCGCTTAACCCTCTGCAACGAAGAGCGCAAACTGTCCTACTTTGCTTATATGGGTACCGTATCAACCACTGAGATACAGCCTTTGCCTTTCTTTTTTGAAGGTCTAGTTACACAACCAGGTCTCATTTGTGGAGATTCCCTTAGAGGTTCTGTGATTCTCCCGCTAGAAAGTGATTCCATACCACAAGTCATGCATGTCTACCTGAGACCTGCGGGTGAGTTAAGCCTCGATGTTGCGAACGTGAAATCCGAGCTAATCTCCCTCAGCGCGAGACCGGAGGACTTTATATCACTTGACAGAGCAGGAGTCGAAGAGCTTAGCATTAACGGCAACCGTGCTTTTAGACTGCGTACCTGGCAGTATGGCCCGGCAGATAAGGAATTAAGCGCCACGACTAGTTCTGTAACTGCATATTTGATTCATAGCCAGAAATCGGATTATATCGTTATATGCAGCAACTGTCTTTACAAATCAGCAGGCTTAACAAAAAATGGACAAGAGAGGTTCTACCCCGACCGCATCGCCGAGCTTGAGCAGGCGGTGGAGCAAACCTTCAGGCCGAAGTGAGGGGATACGCTTCGTGAATTTCAACGTGTCTGTTACGAGTTCATAATCCTATTCTTACAGGCTTCAGAGGAATTCAGGGGCATAGATTTGAACAACCCACCCAATCGGCAGATAGAATTAGCCCAACATACGTGTGGTGGAAACTGGGGTCTTGATCGGCAATATTTTCAACAACCCGGCAATATCCTTATCTTAACGATAAACCCCAGGGAACTGCGATGGGAACGAAACGAGTGGATATGTGGTCCTGAGAGTTGGAAACTGCTCGAATGCCCAAATTTATTTGTGTCCTTGAACGTTCCTGTTAGAGAGGACGTGCCCGTTTACCAAACGCGGCCTCATAGACAACCTTGACAATCAAACACTCCAGATTATACTTTATTTATGCACACCTTCGCAATCTGTTTACATTTAGGGTTGCTCGTGGCTCTCACATCACCTCTACCACCTCTAAGAGAAAAATACCCCACCTTGCCTGAAGGCTACACAGACTTCTCAGGCCCGATGGAGCTGGCATGGTTTACTTATATCCCTCATCATGTGGAAAACGGTACTCCCCTCACCGAGGATTCAATCCTGCCATATCAGATAACCCTCCCTCCAAGGCTTGAATTCTGCTGGGGGGAAAAGGATACTTCACGAGGATCAGTTTGTTATGCGTGCTGTCCAGACTATAAATATGATGATCGCGTAAGTGGGAGGAGTTACCCGGAAGGGGCAATCTTCATCTTGTGGCAGCCACACCAGAATGATAACCCAACTGATGATACAGTGACCTCACGACTCCTTTATGGTTCAGCTGCCATGGGTTACTACCTGTCAATAGAAGAACAAGACCCCACCGAGATTACCATCTCCGGGAAACAAGCGTCCCGATTGAAGGGGTTTTATCTTATTAGAGGGTGTTCTTGTCATCCACAGACAAGATGCATAGGTGCATTTACCACCTACTTCATCCTTTCCCAGCCTTACGATTACATAATTGTTTGCTCCAACGAGATTTACAGGATGGAGGGTCCAGAAGTGATTCCTGATTCTGTTTACGACTATCCTGAGGAGGTTAGGGATTCGGTTATTGCCAACTGGGATTACGAACACACCTACCCAAACCGCATCGCCGAGCTTGAGCGGGCGGTGGAGCAGACCTTCAGGGTGAAGGAGTAGCCTAAGTCGCGTGGGAGCGAAGCAAGTGGATCTGCGGGCCGGAGACCTGGAAACTTCTTGATCCTGAACACCGCCGAGTGTACGTCGATGAACCGAGCCCTTATGAAATAATAATGAATGATCCTGATCTTCCGCCTCCGCCAGGTGGGCCTACCCGTTGAGATAATCCTTGACATCAGGCAACAAATGATTATTATTCTTCTATGCTGTTTTTACTCTTCTCTGCTTTAGGACTCAACACCCCTCCCAACTTCCCCCAATTGCCTGCGGGTTATGAATGGAAAGATTACGGTCCCCATACTATCCCGGACAAATACTACGATGCATACCGTCCCGATTATACCCTCCCTGTGCTGAAAGACAGTTCCTCTTTACCCTACGCGTTTGAACTAGGGGACCTTAAGTTTGATTTGGGTAAAGGGGATTCCCTTTACGGTGGGGTTAGTTATATGGCAAACCCGACTAGAGATTTATACTCTCTCGACTTTAGCAAAGGCATTCTCTGGGTCGATTGGGGCGTGCATAAGGAGCAGGATTTAACACCGAACACCTTACTTAACTATTATCTTGTCAGGGCACGTCGATTCCTCATCATGGATTTCTTAGCCTTGCCTGAAACGCCTGTAGAACAAATATCAATCGGCAATGAGCCCGCATACCGAATCCGCAGTTACTGGTGGCATTATCAATGCGATGGGGCAGGGCAAAGAGTGGGATCACTAACTTTCTACTTTATCCACACGGAAAGGTGGGATTTTCAGATCAGTTGTGGAACTTCCATCTATACCTTTACGGCTGGCCCTCCTCCTGGACTTGATCCAGAGGTAACAGATTCCTTACGAGCAATTTGGGAACCAGAAAAAACCTACCCCAACAACATTCGCGAGCTTGAGCGCGCCGTGGAGCAGACCTTCAGGCCTAAGTGATCCCCCTATGCCCACTTATAAAAGGACGGAGAGCGGACTTTCCGGTCCGCTCATACAATAAAGGAGCCAAAAAAGCTGGTCAAAAGCTGGTC
>JAGMDF010000074.1 GCA_023128825.1 Caldifarciminota bacterium
TTGACTGGCTCCTACAACCTGTTTGTGTTAGAATTCCTGCGAAGGGGGGAGGAAAAACGTGGAAGCGTTACGCCTTTTGCATACTGCTGACGTTCATCTAGATACGCCTTTTTATGGCCGTGATGAATCATTACGCCGAAAATTGCGGAACGCCTGTCGAGAGGCGTTCAAAGGAGCGGTGGATGCAGCTATCGAACGAGACGTTCATGCGTTTCTCATAGCGGGCGATTTGTTTGACAATGAGTTACTATCGTTTACAACAGAGAGGTTTCTCTTGGCTGAAATGTGCAAACTGCAGAATGCGCAAATCCCAGTTTTCTACGCAACTGGGAACCATGATCCCGGCCGTGCGAACTACCGCGCACAGAAACTCGAATGGCCGAATAATGTGCATCTATTCACCAGCACTACTCCTGAAACCGTCCCAATCGTCGACCGCAAGGGACAGCAGATAGGGTGGTTAACTGCTGCTGGACACAGCTCAACGCGCGAAGGTGACAATCTGGCTGCTCGGTACAAGAAGGCCAAAGATGATTTACCACATGTGGCAATGCTCCACACACAAGTTGTCAATGCCAGGGGCGCAGACCAACATGAGCGCTATGCTCCGTGTACAGAAGGAGATCTTGAATTGCCGGGCTATGACTACTGGGCGCTGGGCCATGTACACCTGCGGCAAAGGGTCTTTGAAGACTTGCCGGCTTGGTATGCGGGGAACCTACAGGGTCGGAATCCCAAAGAGACTGGACTCAAAGGCGCACTCTATGTAGAGGTCTCGAAGAGAGGGTTGATTGAGCCAGAGTTCATACCCCTTTCACCTCTCGTATGGGATCACGTTGAACTGGCATGCCCTGAGAACGCATGCACAGATGCCGAGTTAACGTCAGAGTTGGCGGCACGCCTTCGCCAAGAGATAGATCTAGATGACGATCGAGAGCACTTAGTGCGTGTTACCCTAACGGGGGAATCTTCCCTGGCTGATGAGATAAACAAGCCGGAAAGTTTGCAAGATTTAGAGGAGACCGTCCAGAACGAAACGGATATTACCTGGCTAGAGATACGGCCCTGTTCTCTTGTGCGACCGGTGGACGTTGAAAGTTATGTAGGTAGCCCAACGGTTCTCGGCAAAGCCCTGGAGTTGCTTGAGAGGTGCAGTACAGACGACGAATTGTTGGAACGGATTCGCCCAAAGGATCTGGCCTGCACGCACATCAACGATATAGGAAAGTACCTGCGAGGGCTGATGAATGGCATAGACCGTAAGGCGGCTTCCTTGCTGGTGCCGGAGCGGGAACGATGAGAATTGAGAAGCTAGAAATCGGCGCATATGGTTGCTTCGTTGACCGTAGCATTCCGAACCTACCCGAAGGCCTGGTGATCGTTCACGGCCTGAACGAAGCTGGCAAGTCTACGCTCTTCAGCCTTCTGACTACTCTACTATACGGTTTCGATCCTGTGTCAGATTTCCCCTACCGTCCATGGCACGTGAATAGGTATCCTGAACTGAGCGCGGTGCTAACTCTTCAAGATGGTACTCAGACGGAGGTATGGAGAAAGTTAGTCAGCACTCCCCACGGGCACTTCACCCGCAACGGCCATACCGAGAAGTTAGCCAACCGCCACCTTCCCTTTGTGCAGCACGTGAGCAAGGATCTCTATAGAGCGCTGTATGCGGTCACCCAGGCAAACATGCGCTCGCTTGAGAAAATACAGAGGAAGGAGATCGAGGATCGATTGCTCAGTGGTCTTGGTGCCGAGCTACTCAAACCGACGAGGCAGGTCATCGCTGAACTCGAGAAGCAGGCACAAAAGCTTTGGCGAAGCGATAGGAGGGGGAAGCCCCTGTACGCAGACCTTCAGAGTAAGTTGCACGAGGCTAAGAAAGACCGCAAGCAGGTCGTGACAAGCGACCAGACCCTACGGGACAAAGCGGAAAGGCTTCATGAGGTCCAAGAACAAATAGGTACTCTTGAACGGGAGCTAGATACGCTGAAGATACAACTATACAAGGCCGATGTGTTGCTCCCTATTAAGAAGCGAATGGATCAAATTAAAGCGTGGCGCTCTGAAATCCCCGATATTGAACAACTGAAGCACCTACCAGATGGCTTAAAGGCCGAATACAAGCGCTTGTGCGAACGTGTAGAAACCGAAAGAAAAGCTGTCGAGGATTTGGAAGAGGAGAGAAACGCGAAGTTTAAGGTGCAAGAACAGTTTAGCGATGAAGATCGCGTCATCCTCAACTACACAGGGCAGATTGATCGTTGGGCACGTCGTGTAACCGCTCATGAGCAGGAGCAACGTAACATCAAGGAGCTCGAACGGGATGTAGATGATCTCCAGCAATCTCTGGAATCAACCGCTGAGAGTCTCCTTGCTGAGCCCTGGCAAGATGTTTCTTCTTTAATAGTTGAAAAGGTTATACTTCCTGAATTGAAGGCAAGAATCAACGACTTCCAGGACAAGCAGCGGGAAGCTGAACGGCAGAAGACCGCAACTGAAAGTGTCGCTCCCGTACGGATGATCGGCGAGTTGCCCCGCTGGGCTGCACTGGGAGCTATTGCAATGGGGGGAGTGTTAATTTTGGTTGGGATCGTGGTTTCCCATACCGCTATCACGCTTGGTGCTCCCCTGGCATTGATCGGTGCTGCCAGCTGGGTGTTTAACTTCTTCATCCGACGGCAGAACAGACAGCAGGAGGCACAGCGCGAGGATGAGGTTGAACGACTGCAGAAAGGCAAGCAGGAAGCTGATCGTGAGCGGGATGAGGCGTGCAAGGTGGTAATAGGGATCCTGAAAGACCTGCCTATCGCCCCCGCTCTGCTCGAACATCCCGACCTTGCACTCTACCAAGCGGTAGAGCGCCTGCGCTCGCTTAACGGCGAAAAGAAGCAAAAGGCCGATCAGCTCAAAGAGCGAAGGGAAGAATGGAATACTGCACAAGGAGAACTGCAGAATCTAGTTGAAAGATTGGGAGAACATATGGCGAGCCCGGAGGCGATAAATCGTTTAGAGGGCCGCCTTGGAGCTGCTAAAAACCATCAGCGCGATTTCAATCAGGCCTCCACGCGTATTGAAGAAATCAATGAGGAATTAGAAGGGGCAGAGAAAGCCCTGGAGGATGCCATGGGAGAACATGAGGAGTTCCTGCGGCATGTTGCTCAAGCTGCAGCAGAAGATTTGCCACCGAATGAAGCCCTGGAAAGAGCCGTTAAACTGCAAGAGATCCTGAGTAAGATTCAGCGCGTCGAAGAACAACTAGAGATGGATCATCCGGATCTGGCTGAACTGCAAGAAGAGATCCATCGTCTGGAAGAAGGTAACGTGGATGCCTGGGTCCTGAATCAGGAGGAAGTGAATGAATCTCGATCTAGGCGCGATAAACTCATAAACCAGGATGGAGAGCTGCAGCCTCTGCGGGAGGAAAGAATCACGTTGCAAAGCGAGATCGAGAATGCTCGTGGTGATGTTTCAGTGGGCGAGCTCGACGGCAAGATAGAAAGCATCGAAGAAGAGATAGAGGACGTGTGTACTCAGCA
>JAGMDF010000075.1 GCA_023128825.1 Caldifarciminota bacterium
GAGACCATAAGGATCAGTGTGCGGTTCGCTCGGTCGGTGGTAACGCTTGCGTAGAACTCCTTTGAGAAATCAACAGCTTCAGAGCAGAGCAGGCGGTCAACGCGTTCGCCCTTTATCTCCATGCCCAAAATCGCATCCGCGTGGGATTCGACCTCCTCCATCGTGTGTGCGAGTTTGACTCCTCCGGCCTTGCCCCGACCGCCAACGCCTACCTGTGCCTTAAGCACACATGGCAGACCTATCTCCCGGGTGGCAGTGCTCGCCTCAGCAGCGGAAAACACAAGTTGCTCCTGGGGGATGGGTATATCGGCCCGAGCGAAAAACTCCTTTGCCTGATACTCCAGCAGCTTCACATTAACCCTTGGGCGGAAGAATACGCCAAATAGAGCCTCTGTCAAGCTTTTTGTCGCTGTTGAAGTATCCCTCCCACTCGGTATAAGGGACCAACAGGTATCCGACTTCACTCATAATCGAGGGGTAGTATGCTTAACATCCCCCCTCAATCAAGTTTCTCTTCTTTTTTCAAAATCCTTTGTAGACCTATCGCTCCGGCTTCCGGCAACCTCTTTATTTAACGCAGGAGGAGGAGCTTCTGAACCGCGCTGTAGTCCGGGCTCTGCATCCTTAAGAGGTACACCCCCTGAGGGAGCGCTCGGCCCAGATCGTCCTCGCCGCTCCACAAGACGAAGTGATAGCCCGGCTGAATGCTGCCGTCAACGAACGTACGAACCTTCTGACCGGTAACGTCGTATAGGGCGAGCGAAACCGCGGCCTGGCGTGGCACTGCAAATCGAATAGCGCATCTGCCGCGCAAAGGATTGGGGGCTACCTGAGAAAGCTCGAATACGGTTGGCAAAGCCTCCGCAATACCTGAGGTGCCGCCGATCTTAACCGGCTCCTCCCACTCAGGATTGTGAGTGTCGTTGGATTTGACAAGGACAATCCCCACAGGCGGTCCGGCTTCAACCTTGGAAGCATCACCCATTATCGTTACATACGCGCTGTCCCGCCCACGAAGGATGAAGGACTTAGGATACAGAGCGTATATCCAGGGCGTCTGTGAAGAGATCTCCTTTACAACCAGATCCCTCATTCCTAAGTTATAGACCCAGAAGCTGCCCCGCATGGTTTGTCTGTCCACGACAGCGGTATCAGGTTTACAGCAGATATGAGGCGGGGTCTCCTCCACAAGGAGCTTGACCGGTTCCAGGGCCGTGGGCTCATCCGGATCGTTGGAGTAAACCCTGATGTAGGCGTTGTAGACACCCTGTCTGAGTTTCTCCGGCGTAACGGTTACGTGAACGTCATGAGAGCCTGATGGTTCTACGTCAAATGCTGCAGGCGGAGAAACCGAGATCCACTGACGGTTGGGAACGATCCCGGTAACCTCAAGTGTCCGGTCGCCTTCATTGGCAACGGTAAGGTCATCCTCGGTTTTGTTCCGTGCCTCATTCTCCCAAGAGAAGAAGAAGTGAAGGGTATCCGGTGAGAGCGCTATATCCGGCGTACCCATGTTCAGCCGCACGGGCAGCCTGCGTTGTTCCTCGTCAGGATCGTTGGTAGAAAACAGCACACCGCCCTCAAATATCCCGAAGCCAAACCCGGCGGTGTCGATCGTAATCGAAACCGAAACGCAGCTCAAGCTGTCACCGGAGGGAATACTCAAGCTGGTCGGGTCTATCTCCTTGATCCAAGGGGTCGAAGAGGAGATAGAAGAAACCTCAAGCCCTGCACGACCCTCGTTTGTTACATCGCAAGCGATGGTTAGGGAATCGCCCGCCGGCATGTTGAAGACCACGGTGTCGGGGGTAATCTCTATATCCGGCCAGTCGCCCTTTATCAGCTTCACCGGATGATAAGCGACGGTTCTGTCCGGATCGTTGCTCAAGATGCGGATCCTGCCCAGATAGATATCGTCCGGGAGTCCTGCGGTGTCCACAAAGAACTCTATCTGGCGATCTTCACCAACCGACACGGTGCAAGCACTGGGGCAGATTGAGTCGATCCAGGTTGACTGGTAGGACGAGATCTGCGCGACCTGCAGGATGTCGGTGCCTGTGCTGGAGATGGTAAACGAGGAGGAGAGCGATTCTATCTCCGCATCTAACCAGGTGGTGTCGGGAGAGACAGTCAACTCGGCCCTGCTTACCCCTACCAGGATATTTTTATCTACCCAGCCATAATGATTTGCTCCGGTTACCCTAAGTTCCATGAAGCCTGGGGTAGGTGAGATCTCCAGGGCGGCTACACCCGATGCGTCCGTATAAGCCCAGGCATAGACGTTCGGGGACTGCCGAGCGCAGACAAGCATCCCTCTGACAGGATAACCGGCCTGGGAGCTAACGGTGACGTAAAGGGTCTGTGGGCCTTCCACAACGGGCGGATGGCTGACTATAAACTCGGACGGCTCACGGGAGTGAACCGGCATGGCAGGATCACCGTGCAGGTTAAGCTCGTAGATGGACCAGCGACCGTACGAAACGTTTCCCCACCCAGCATTCTCTTCCTTAGCCGTGGCCAACGCCGGGCCGATCTCCGGGTTGTCCAGGCCGTATACCTCCTCGAAGAAGGAGACGTCAAGGCACTCCGAGGGACCACGCGTAGGAGGAGTGCCCCAACCGTAGCGGGAGTTTCCAACCCACGCGACCGTGCCGCCGTGCTCGGCCCACTGGAAGGCTTCAACCAGACACCCGCCGAACCCATCGTAGTCAAACGCACCAACAAGACAGGATATCGCAACGTACACGGGCATCCTGTCTGCGTTGGTAAGTGCCCTGGCTTGCCAGTTGTAGAAGGGCGGCTCACCATTCAAGTGCCCGCAGCAGATGACGATCTCGTTGCCGTGAGCGCAGTGATGAACAAGTCCTACCCCTGCGTTGAGTGAATCCTCTAACCCGTTACGGGTAAGCGTACCCTGAGTCTCATACATCCTGGCAATGCTCGTTCCCGGATGCGCCAGGGCGGCGATCGCATCGTTGGTTCCGTCTCCTGAATAAGGAGGATTACGATCGGGCCAGAGGATCTCCGAAGGCAGCAGCAGCTTGGAGGCAAAACCCTGTGGCGGATTATCCTGATACACCACCACCTTGCCTACAAAAAGGTCCGCTTCCTGGGCATCATTCACGCATGCCCTGCCCACTGCAACCTCGGCTGAAAGATCAACCCCGTCGTTCATCTCACCGAAGACATTGTTACCGTTGGCATCCCAATCACCGTCAAGGCAGCCGAAGTACATATCCGTGGGGATGGTATCCTTAGAGCTTCCCGCATAGCTTGCGACAAAGCAATCCCTTGTGGGTACAAGCTCTTCGTCGCCGCCGAGCAGAAGATACTCAAGCCCACACTGCTCGTGGGCAAAGATAACGAAGTTGCGAATCTGTTCTGCAAGGTCCCTGCCGGAAAAGCGTGAGGCAATGCTTTCCAGAGAAACCACGGTGTCGCGAACCCCTCTCGCCGTGTTCCAATCGGCAAGCTTCTGAAACTCACCTCGAAGTAAGGAAGGTGTAACTATCGCATGACGATAGCTTTCCTCAGCCGCAGGCTGGAACGTAACCCGTGGGGCCAGGGCTTCGGGATTCTCGACCAGAGCCTTGATCCTGGCACTAACCATGCGTTGCTGACTTGGGGTGATGCCTGCGGGCTGTATGTAGCCTGGGTCGGGCTCATACCCTACGGTAAGCACCATCCGTTCCGCAAGTTCCAACTTGCCCTCGGCAGGCGTGTAGCGCAGCGGACGAATCGCTATCAAGGCAACCCTCTCGCCCTCAAGCAATCCCTGGTATAGAACCTGGGCTTCGAAATCCGAAACCGGAGTGCTGGAAGCGTAGATTTCCTCACGCGGCCCCACAAACTCGACCCCAGCGGTACTTAACGGTCGGGCGGGCTGAGCAGGATAAAGCGAGGCTTCTACGTAAGCTGTCTTCACGCTCAAAGCCTCAAGCTTAACATCTGCGACCTTCATCCCTCCGGGAATAAGATAGCGCTTCGTCATAAAAGGCACGAGAGGGTAGCCCGGTGGAGCATCGTAGGAGGCTTCCTCGAAAGAAACCAACGTGTACTCTCCGAGCTTCTCTATACTGAGTTCGGTCAAAGGCAGCTCAAGAACACAGCGAAGCTCCCCGGCCTCAAGCGCCCCGTATGAGAAAACCGTCAACACCAAGCACGCTCCCAAAAGGATTCCGAGGCCGTAAGGCCTTGTCTTCATCCTAAACCTCCTTATTCTTCCTTTGTCTCGATCTCGGCAAGCAGCTGCTCGGCTGAGATGGGTTGATTAAGTGAGACGATATAAGTGCGGGGTCGACCGTCGCCTCTGTTTGACTGGAACAGGAGCCAGTTACCGTCGTTCGAAAGATCGGGGGTAGTATCCGTCCTCTCATTGTAGGTGACAGGTATAACCTCGCCAGTCCGCCGGTCGCAAACAAATACGTCAAACTGTCCGCCCCCGTTACGATCCGAGACGAATGCTATCTTGCGGTTGTGATCACCGAAGTCGGGGTAGATATCTCTCCCTGGCCAATCCGTGACCCTCTCTACTAGCTTCCCTCTGGAGTTCATGATGTATATATCGGGCTGTAGTCTGCGATAATCTGCGTAGACTATCAGTTTGCCGTTGCTGGAGTAACGGGGGAACCGATCCATGTAGGCGTCGTGCGTAAGCTCGATAAGCTCACCTGTCTTGCGATCGTAGAGAGCTATCTCCCCGGACTTGGTATCCACAGAGAGGTAGAAGAAGAGCACAGGTAAATCATTACTGACCCAATCCGGCGTTTCACAGAGTGATGAGAGGCCGCTGAGTAGCACTTCGGGCTCACCACCTTCAGCGTTATAATATACAAGCTCCATACCCGTGTCGTCGGCTGTGCTGCGGATGTAGAAAAACTGATCCCGCGAACCTCCAAAGCAGGGAGTCGCGTTGTATCGGTCGTCAGCGGTAATCCAACGGAAGTTCTCTCCTGAAAAATCCATACTGCCTATCTGACCGTTTTTCATGGAATGGAAGACGATCTTCCTGCCGTCAGGTGAAAAGCGCGGCGTCATAGCGATAGAGTCGGAGACGGGCTGCGGGAAGAAAGGTTCAAGCCCAAGGTATACGGCGACCTTCGTGCGAAGGAATACATCCGAGGCGAGTTTCAAGTCGAGATCCGCAAGACGCTTCCACGTTTCAATCGCCTGGACGGCTGAATCATCTTCACAGTAGCGCCTTGCAAGTTTGTATACTGCACGGGCGTTATCCGGACTCCGGGCAACCTTCTCCTCAAGCGAGGCAAGGCTTAGCTTAGCTTGCAGACTCCCTGCAACAAACAAAACCCCCATCAAAAGAAAAGCAATTCTCTTCACTCAAACTCCTTGGTTCAGTTTAAGGCTTTTGACTACTATTTTAACCTCCGTATCATGATTGTCAAGCTCGCAGAATCGGCCAAGCAGATCAAAACAGCCGTCCTTTATCTAATTGACAACTACTACCTTGCGCACGGCATCAAACCCGTCAGCTTCCATGCGGACGAGGTAGACGCCTGTCGCGACCTTGCGGCCGCAGGCGTCGCAGCGGTCCCATGAACAAGAGTGGCGGCCCGGCTCAAAGACGTCGTTTTCTATGGACTTAACCCAGCGCCCATCAACGTCGAAAACGTCCACCTTCACCCAGCTTGAGTGAGGAACGGTGAACTTCACATGGCACCCGGCTGAGATCGTGTTTCCGGGTATCTCAAGGGCAAAACAGTCGGGAAGAGCCACGCCCTCTTCAGCTATACCCGGATACCATAAAAAGCTCACCTCAAAATCATCATCAGGGCAGTCATCATTTACAAGCTCCGTGCTAGCTGAAAGTGCCTGGCTATGACGATCGGTGAGCACGTCGTAGGTCGGGAAGCAAACGTCAATGGTGTGTGGGTTGCCTGCGCTGTTGCCGCGCCAGTCCAGGAACTTGATATTCTTGAGTGCATGCCATAGCTCAACGTTATTGGAGTCGAGGTCGCGAACCTCCATGCGTACATGGATATCATGCTCCACGTGGAAGCCGAAGTTCTCGATAGTGGCGGTGATCGTGATCTTGCTGCCCTCGTCGTAGACATCAGGCGGCTCGTCCGGAGGCTCAGGCCAGACCATGTCGATCACGCCGACGTCGTGGGAGAACAGGCAGGTTACGTAATCTCGTACGGTGTCGTTAGTCTGTTCCTCTTCTAAATCCAGAGAGACAATACCGAGAAGCGCGTACTCAACCCAGGGACCTTCATTGTTCCAACCTACGTCTCGGCAGACACCATCAGGCGTCCATTCACCTACCTCAACCTCTATGGAATCAGGATAAGACCCTATGTAGTCAACTATCTGGGTATCTGCAAAAACGGTGTCTCCCTCATCCTCGTCGATCGCGATGAACTCGACCGGGAAGTTGGTCTCGGCCTCCTCCCCCAGGTTGGCTATACCCAGGGTGGGTGTTATGGGAACGCCCGCCTCGATCCACTCGGTGCCGGTATCAGGCTCTATCATCGCATAGCAGGTCAGGTCGTGCGCCCCGTAACTTACGGATACACAGAGGGTTACCAGTCCGGCAACACAAAGAAAGGTTTTCATACTCACCTCCTTTAGTTGATTATCACTACCTTGCAGACGTCTTTGAACTCATCGGCTTCCATTCTGACGAGGTAGACGCCTGCCGCGACCTTGCGGCCGCAGGCGTCGCAGCGGTCCCATGAACAAGAGTGGCGGCCCGGCTCGAAGACGTCGTTTTCTATGGACTTAACCCAGCGCCCGCCCGCGTCAAAAACATCCAGCTTAACCCAGCTTGTGTGCGGCACTACGAACCTAACCTGGCAACCGTCTGAGATCGTGCTTCCGGGTATCTCAAGGGCAAAACACTCAGGAAAAGCCTCGGCTCCTTCAACTATTCCGGGTGGATGCCTTACCTTGCAATCGTTCTTAGGACACGCGTCGCGCTCAAGCTCAGTGCAGCAACTTATCGAGAAGCGGTGCTCGTTGAGCACGTCGTAGGTCGGGAAGCAAACGTCAATGGTATATGGGTTGCCTGCGCTGTTGCCGCGCCAGTCCAGGAACTTGATATTCTTGAGTGCATGCCATAGCTCGACGTCGTTGGAGTCGGCGTCGCGAACCACAAGGCGCACATGGATGTCGTGCTCGGCATGAAAGCCGAAGTTCTCGATAGTGGCGGTGACCGTGATCTTGCTGCCCTCGTCGTAAGGCGGCTCCTCAGGCCACTCCATATGGATCACGCCGACGTCGTGCGACCACAGGCAGGTCACGTTGTTACGAACGGTGTCGTTGTACGGGCAGTGGTCGGAGAGGTCAGGACCAACCTCACCCAGACGAACCAGACCGATCAGCTCGTAGTAGACGAAGGGAAGAGTATCGTCGCAGAGGCCTTCGGGGGTCCACGGCAGGGTGGTCCCGTAAGTGGTGTCCCCCTGATTAAAGGGGCCGCTCATCAGGGAGGTCTCATTAAAGACGGTGTCAGAGGTCTGCTCGTCAACGACGATGAACTTGACATCGAAGAACTCTGCATCAGGCTCGGCCTGAAGTCCGATGTTTGCAATCGCGAGCTTCGGAGTGATAGGAACGTCGGCCTCGACGTACTCACCTGATGGCTCCATACGGTAACAGGTCAGGTCATGCGGATCATCGTAGTAGCAGGGAGGCTCAGGCAGAGGCGAGAAGTCAAGGTGGGTGTAGAGCTCGATCGGCCACGTGTAGTAGTCGCCATAGTAGGCACCCCACTTGAAGTCGGAGGAGGGGCCGTGATCAGGGCCCAGCCATGTCCCGCTGCGGCCCGGGCCGGGGCCGAAGTAGCACGCCATCGGATCGGTCCAAACATACAAGCCGAGCTGCTGTAGAAGGCCTGCCCAGTTGCCGTAATCGGCGCTGGTATGGGCTGCCCAAAGGTTGCCTGGGGTGCCGGTGCTGACCCAGACGGGCCGATCGAAGACGACCTCGTTCCAATCGTGCTCAATCCTGGTATCGCAGTTCTTCCATGCCACAGGGTAGGAGCCATCGGCTACGCCGCCGCAGCCGTTCTCCGCTTCCCAGACCTCGAGCCGCGAGTAGGTGTAGTTCGCCTCAGGGCACGCGTCGAGCCATATACGTCCGCCGGTCACAAGCGCGCCGCCTTCCATGGGATAGGTCGTACCAAGACGGCACTGGTAAGCACCTATCCAGCCGTAGGCGTCGGCGAAGTTCCAGTAGTAGCTCAGGACGCCGTCGCAGCCCACTGTGCTCCTCACTATGAGGGTATCGTTGTGCTTGCACTCGTCGCTAGCGAGCATGGAGTACGCAACCTTGCGGTAGGAATGGGTATCAGGCGACGGATAGAGCTCGCCAGGCGTCCAGCACGGGCAAACCATGGTGTCGTACTCGCCGGGCATAAGACTGAAGCCGGAAACGGTATGCGCGTAGACCAGCGAGTCGTCCTCGTCGTAGATATCCACACTGACCGGGAAGTGCTCGACTTCCTCACCGATGTTGCGGACTACCACTATCGGCTGGATCTCGGTCCAGCGAAGCACCGTCCCACCCGGTGAAAGGAAGACGTACGCCTGAACGTCGTGCTTGAAGACCCGCTTGTAGCCGGCGCGAATAACCCGGCCGTTGACAAGTAAACCTCCATAGGTTATACCCATTGTACCCATAGGATTCTCGATGCCGGTCTTGCCGCCGTCCGCAGTCCAGCCGTGACTCGAGGATTGGTAGAAGAAGTGGATAAAGTGGTAGCTGAAGACTATGCCGCAGGCGCCCTGGTTGATGAGCTTCATCTGCCCACCAAGGGTAAGGGCGAGCTCGAAGTTGTAGGTGTGGTTGTTGGCGTGACCCTGTGTATCGTACCACTGGACGTACAGCTGCTCCTGCATCGCATCGTACGAGTGGTAAACACGGTTGTCGTCGCTGGGCACAGGGGTCTGGGTCGGATCCATATCCTGCCAGAGCGGTGCAATAACCGCGTTGGGAGCATCGGTAACCGGGAAGGGCGGGATGGCCGACGGAGGAGTGGAGAAGCCGTCCTCCGCGGCCGGATCGAAGCTGACCCAGCCGTCAGGGGACACGTAGAGTATATCGCCCGGCTTATACCAGCTGCCGTAGTACCAGAAGGAGTCAGGCAGTTGATACTCGTAGGGCTTGTCGTTGTAGGGAGCCCACTTGTTGGGGCCAGTAATGTCCACGAATCCAGGCAATCCAGCCACAGGGGGATCGGAAAACGGAGGGCCTGGCTCGGCGTCGTCATACATCCAGTACCAGCCGTTTGGTTCTGCTCTGGGCGGGGAGAACCAGCTGACGCTGCCGGACGCTGCAAGAGAGCCTCCCACAAACGCCAAGCTCCCCAGAACCGCCACCAGAAGCAACCTTGGAACACAAAGAAAGGTTTTCATAACCTCCTCCTTTTTGGTTATTAGCCCTACATAAGACAGCCTAGCAATTTCCATGCCAGGCTGTATGGATATAAAGCGTTACCCCTCAACGCTTCGCTGAGCCGCTTCTATCGGGGCAGCATCGGAATTATACAAAAAGTTAATTGCGGAGAACTTGGGAACAATAACCAGCCGGGGTCCCAAACAGAAGCGTGTTTCTGTTTAAGCTAATAAAAAGAGGGGAGCCGGCGGCTCCCCTCAAGGGTTAATCTTTTGTGCGAGTTAGTAAAGCACTATCTTCTTGGTAGCACTGAAGCTCGCGGCATCCATACGAACGAGGTAGATGCCCTGTGCAACGCTGCGTCCGAGATCATCGGTGCCGTTCCACACAACACTGTGGCGACCAGGGGCCTGGTTGCCGCTGACGAGCGTGGTAACGAGCTTACCGGTGATGTCGTAGACCTTCAGACTGACGTTGACAGTCGCAGGTACCGCAAACGAGATCGTGGTGGAGCCGACGAACGGATTCGGGGTGATCGCCTCTAAAGCGAACGGCAGACCGGCAGGCGTCTCGGCGATTCCGGTGTTGATGTGGCGGACCTTCGCATCGTCCTTCGGGCAAGCGTCGTCCACGAGCTCGGTGCGGCAGGTAAGGGTCTGGTGGTGACGATTGGTGAGCACGTCGTAGGTCGGGAAGGTGACGTCTATGGTGTATGGGTCGCCCGTGACGTTGCCGCGCCAGTCGAGGAAAGTGATGCTCTTCAGGGCATGCCAGAGCTCCACGCTGTTGGAGTCAATGTCGAGAACTACAAGGCGCACCTCGACGTCGTGCTCCGCGTTGAACCCGAAGTTCTCAACCGTGGCCGTTACCGTGATCTCGCTGCCCTCGTCGTAGTTGTTGGGCTCTTCGTCCGGTTCCTCAGGCCAGGTCATAGCGATCACACCGACGTCGTGCGACAAGAGGCAGGTCACGTTGCGGCGAACGGTGTCGTTGTACGGGCAGTGGTCGGAGAGGTCAGGACCGACCTCACCCAGAAGCACGTAGCCGATCAGCTCGTAGGAGACGAAGGGAAGAGTGTCATCGCAGAGGCCCTCGGGCGTCCACGGCGATGTGGTCCCGTAAGTGGTGTCCCCCATATCAAGGGGTCCGCTCATCAGCGAGGTCTCGTTGAAGACGGTGTCAGAGGTCGTCTCGTCAACGGCGATGAACCCAACCTTGAAGAAGTCTGCATCGGGTTCGGCCTGAAGGCCCCTGTTGGCGATCGCGAGCTCAGGGGTGATGGGAACGCCGGCCTCGACGTACTCGCCTGATGGCTCTTCCATGCTGTAAACGGTCAGGTCATGCGGCTTGTCGTAGTAGCAGGGAGGCTCAGGCATAGGCGAAAAGCCAAGGTGCGTGCAGAGCTCGATCGGATACGTGAAGTAATTGTAGTTGGGGTAGCCGTAGTACATACCCCAGTGGAAGTTCCAGGATGCGCCGTGATCAGGGGCACTCCAAGTCCCACTGCGGCCCGGACCGGGGCCGAGGTAGCACGACATTGGATCGGGCCAGGGATTGAGGCCAAGGCCTATCAGGCGGCCGCCCCAGAGGCCGAAGTTGGCGCTGGTATGGGCTGCCCAAATGTTGCCCGGGGTCTCGGCTGGGACCCAGATGGGTGCGTCGAAGGTGACCTCGTTCCACTCATACGCAATCCTGGTATCTAAGTTCTTCCATCCCGTATGGTAGGAGCCGTTGGCCACGGCGCCGCAGCCGTTATTCGCTTCCCAGACCTCGAGCCGCGAGTAGGTGTAGTTCGCCTCAGGACACTCGTAGAGCCATATACGTCCGCCAATCACAGACACGCCGCCATTTGCGGGGTAGGTAGTAGAAAGACGCCACTGATAGGCACCTATCCAGCCGTAGGCGTCGGCGAAGTTCCAGTGGTAGCCCGACATCCCGTCGCAGCCCACTTTGCTGATCACTTCCAGGGTGTCGTTGTGCCTGCAGAGGTCGCTATCGAGCATGGAGTACGCAACCTTGCGGTAGGAATGGGTATCAGGCACCGCATAGAGCTCGCCAGGAGTCCAGCACGGACCTACGATGGTGTCGGTGGCACCGGGCAGAAGGTCGTTGATGGAGATGCTGAAGTGGTAAACCCGTGAGTCGTCATCCTCGTCGAAGATATCGATGGTGACCGGGAAGTGCTCGACTTCATTACCGATGTTGCGGACTACCACTATCGGCTGAATCTCGGTCCAGCGAAGTACCGTCTCAGCAGGTGAAAGGAAGACGTACGCCTGAACGTCGTGCTGGAAGATCCGCTTGTAGCCGGCACGGATCCTGCGGCCGTTGGCAACGGTGCCCTGGTAGTATACGCCGTGCTCACCGGATTGGTTCTCGATACCGGTCTCGCCGTTGTCCGCAGTCCAGCCGTGACTCGAGGATTGGTAGAAGAAGTGGATAAAGTGGTAGGAAAAGACCACGCCGCACGCACCCTCGGAGAGAAGCTTGATCTGCCCACCAAGGGTAAGGGCGAGCTCGAAGTTGTAGGTGTGGTTGTTGAGGTGACCCTGTGTATCGTACCACTGGATCCACACCTGCTCCTGCATCCCATCGTACGCGTGGTAAACACGGTTGGTGTCGCTGGGATCCGGGCTTTGGGTCGGATTCATGTCCTGCCAGAGCGGTGCAATAACCGCGTTGGGAGCATCGGTAACCGGGAAGGGCGGGATGGCCGACGGAGGAGTGGAGAAGCCGGGCTCCGCGGCCGGATCGAAGCTGACCCAGCCGTCAGGGGACACGTAGAGTATATCGCCCGGCTTATACCAGCTGCCGTAGTACCAGAAGGAGTCAGGCAGTTGATACTCGTAGGGCTTGTCGTTGTAGGGAGCCCACGGGTCGCCGGAACTAATGTCCACGAATCCAGGCAACGCAGCCACAGGGGGATCGGAAAACGGAGGGGAGCTGAGGTTGTCGTACATCCAGTACCAACCGCTTGCCGCGTTAGGTGGGTAGGCCCAGCTTACGCTGCCGCCCTCTACGGGCGTTGTTCCCAAGCCATCAGTAGCGGGAAGCGCCTCACCTCCATCAACGACTTGCGGAGCCGCAAAGGCCAGCACCGCAAAGCTGAGGATTAGCGCTACCGCGAAAAGCTTTTTACTCATTGTTTGTTCCTCCTTGAAAAGGTTGTTTTCTGCATAAGGGGTTTTTCCTCTAATTGTCGCCCTTTGCTTGGTCTATTTACGTTTCACCTCCTTTTCACAGTTTATCGTTTCCTTGTTTCGAAAGTATAGGGTTTTTCTCGTGCTTGTCAAGACCCCCGGCGGGAATCGGAAACAACTACACGAGTACCCTTATCGAAGTTGTCCAAAGAACCTGTTATCCTTAATCGAGATGTAGCAAGTTGCGTGCCACCTGCCCTTTCTTCTGTGCGGCGCGTATCTGCGCGACTTATGAAAACAAAGGCCGCCAAGCCCCAGCCCGAATGTCCCTTTAGTGAATCTTGGTTGCAGAAAAGCTTAACTCCCGCATAAAGCCTGAGAACTTAACATCCCACTCGATTATGAGATTGCGCCGGGTTGCGATCCTTTTGCTGAAGGCGAAAAGGAGGATAGACGGCTTGACTTTCCCCCTCTGTAAAGTAGACTTTATCTGTTATGAAGGTCTCAGTGTCAATCATAGTGCCTGCCTTTAACGAAGAAGAAAACATCCCGTTCCTGGTGGAGGAGTTCGCGACGCTTGCCAAAAAGGAACCGAGGTTTGATTTTGAGGTTTTGTTGGTAGACGACGGAAGCACGGACGAAACCTTTTCCGTGGCTACTGCCGAGGCAAAAAAACATCGTTTCTTGCGAATTCTGCGCCATCGGACGAACTTCGGCGTCACCCGGGCGCTAGAGACTGGATTCGAGAATGCAAAGGGCGAGGTGTTCGTCTTCTTCCCGGCGGACCTGCAGTTCGTGGTAGACGACATCCCAAGATTGGTGGAGCCGATCCTTGAGGGAAGGGCTGAACTGGTCACCGGCCGCAAGATCGGGCGATATAAGAAGCGCTTCGTCTCAGGGGTCTACAACACACTCTCAAGGCTGTTATTCCGGATCAATGTAAGGGATTTGAACTCGGTGAAGGCGTTCCGGCGCGAGGTTGTTGAGGATATATCCATGCGCAAGGACTGGCATCGGTATATCGTGGTGCTTGCCGCCAAGGACGGCTGGAGGATCGAGGAGGTAGACGTTACCCTCAGACCTCGAATGCACGGGCGTTCCAAGTTCGGATTCTGGCGCATCCCTCTTGGGGTGCTCGATCTTATCTCTGTCTCGTTCCTTCTTCGCTACTCACGCAAGCCGATGCTTTTGTTTGGGACAATGGGGGGGGTAAGCATAGGTCTGGGCATAATCGCCGGGCTGGTCGCTATCGGGCTGCGCATCGCAGGCATCGGCTTCCGGCCGCTTCTCTACCTCGTGATCCTCCTGGTCGTTACCGGTCTGCTTTTGATGATGGCCGGCTTCCTCGCAGAGCAGGTGGCACAGATTCGTGCCGAGATTGAGGATTTGAAGCGGCGGCAACGCTAGCCCATGCGGGTTCTCTACCCAACTCACAACTATCCAAGGTTTA
This sequence comes from Caldifarciminota bacterium, assembly GCA_023128825.1. Taxonomy (GTDB): domain Bacteria; phylum Hydrothermota; class Tepidihabitantia; order B3-TA06; family B3-TA06; genus B3-TA06. Next base: position 13,945 of record JAGMDF010000075.1, read on the forward strand.
CCGGAGACCCATCCGGGGCTTTTATTGAGGAGTTGTTGCGTGCACTGCCTGAGGATGAAATAGAGCCTCATGTACTCTGCCCGCATGCATCGGGATTGAGCCTGACGGAGATAAGGGGGAATGTAAAGATACACCGCTTCCGCTATGCGACTGATAAGGATGAAACCCTGGCCTACGAAGGCAAGATGCTTGCCGTTTTCAAGCGAGGTGTGAAGGGGTTAAGACTTCTGGCATCATTTCTTAACGCCTTTGTGAGGGAGATGAGAGTAATAATTGAAGAAAAAAAAATCGATCTTATCCATGCGCATTGGCTTCTACCCGCAGGTGTTGCGGCGCGGGCGGCCCTTTCAGGATCACACCTTCCCTTTCTTTTAAGCGTACACGGGACGGATGTACGACTGCTTGAAAAATTGCCCTTTGGCAACTCGCTTGCCCGCCGGGTACTGAAAAGGGTTCAACTTACCCTGCCTGTATCCAGTTATCTCGACGATAAACTTGCCAAGTTAAGTGGCCGCTTGCTACCAAGGACGGTACTCTCGATGCCTGCCTCAGGGATCTTTCTCGCACCGCCCAGAAAGAGGTTGATTCCAAGTGTGGCTGCAGTAGGCAATCTCACTCATCAGAAACGTTTCGATCTCTTAATCAAAGCCTTAGGAATACTCCACAGGAATGGATACCACTTTGAACTCATCCTCGTGGGTGAAGGACCCGCGAGAAATACATTAGGGAAACTAGCTGAAAAGGAAGGGATAGCCGACAAGGTTGAATTCCTTGGCAAGTTACCACACTACAGGTTGCCGGAGGTGCTTAAAAGAGCCGGGGTAATGGTGCTTCCGTCGGTGGGTGAAGGGTTCGGGTTGGTTCTGGTAGAAGCTCAGCTTGCAGGTCTTGCCGTGGTCGGCACGGACGCTGGTGGGCAAAGAGAGATTATTCAACATCAGAAAACAGGAATTCTCACGAAGCCGGATGATCCAGCAGCCCTGGCCCAAGCAATTAAAGAATTATATTCTAATAAAGAAAAGACCCTGAAGATGGCTTTTAAAGGACAGCAATCAGCCAAAGATCGTTTCCTAGCTGTTCCTACGGCCATCCGGCTCACCGATATATATAGAAGAATCCTGAAATGAAGCAAGAAATAGATTCCACGGCTAGACTGAGGACTACACGGAGGGGAAAACCCTGGAAGAAGGTTCTGCGCTGGACCGTCCAAGTTGCAGTGATCGGGGCAATAGGCTTCTTTCTTGTAAGGACGGTCGTTCGCAACTGGCACGAGGTAGCCGAGTTCCCATGGCATTTCAATCCCTGGTTACTTATCCTTTCCTTACTGGTACTTGGCGGAACGATCTTTTTCATGATCGTGCTGTGGCGCTGGCTGCTGGCAAGGCTGGGGGGCAAGATTCCTTTGAGCGTTGCGTTCAGGATATTCTCGATCTCCTCTCTCGGACGCTATCTGCCCGGCAAGGTATGGCAGGTTGCGGGAATGGTATATCTTGGGCGCAAAGAAGGAGTGCGGGCCGAGGCCGGGGTGTGGGCGGCGCTTCTTGCCCAGGTACTTGCCGTGCTTTCCGGATTCCTGGTAACCCTTGCGGCACTTTTTGTAGAGCAGAAGCGGATGCTTGCCCCGCTACTTGATAGATTAGGAGTGGAATCGATCTCCCTGTGGTGGTTCATTCTGCCGCTGGTGGTGATTCTTGCACTTCTCCATCCCAGGATACTGGAGCAGATAACCAACCTTCTTTTGAGATTGCTTAAACGCGAACCGATTCGCTTCGAACTCTCCTATCCCGGACTTCTGGGATTTTTTCTTCTATATCTGGTGAGTTGGCTTCTCTACGGCACCGCGTTCTATCTATTTCTTGCATCGGTGAATCCCGTTCCCCTGAGCGACTGGGTGGTAGTAACCGGTGGTTTTACGGCGGCATACATAGTTGGACTTCTGGCGATATTCGTTCCCGGCGGATTGGGGGTGCGCGAGGGACTCCTGGCTCTGTTTCTTGCCGGGCTTGTAGGATCGGGTGTAGCTGTAGCCCTTTCATTCGGCCAGAGGCTGTGGTTTACGGCAGTAGAGTTGACTTTTGTGGCAATTTCGGTTATCTTCCTGCGGAGGAAAAATGGCAAAGAAAAAAATTGATAAAAGGTTCAAGAAAGAGCATCCACAAAAACCTGCTGGAAGCAAACGCGGGTTTAAGATGCAGCCCGGCTGGCTGGTCCTCGGGCTTGCCGTATTGGTGATAGTTCTTTTTGCAAATACCCTCTTGCCCGGACACCTGATAGACGGCTCGGACCAGCTTATCTCGGGTTATATGTTCAAAAGTTTCGCCGTCGAGAGCTTGAAGACGACCGGTGAGTTTCCGCTGTGGAACCCTTACATCTTCGGCGGCCTGCCATACGTGGACGCAATGCACGGCGACGCCTTTTATATTACGATGCTGCTACGCTTCATCTTCTCAATCGGCAAGGTCATGGCTTTGGTGTTCATAACCCACATAATCGCCGCAGGCGCCGGGATGCTTCTCTATCTCAAGGAGCTCAAGCTTAAAACGGCCACCGCTTTCCTGGGAGCGCTGGCCTACATGTTCACCGGGGTGATTGTATCCTACGTCCTTGCCGGACACGACAGCAAGGTTGTGGTTACCTCGCTTCTGCCCTGGGCGATGCTTTTCATACATCGAGGGTTCAGGCTCGGGAAACTGCTCGACTTTGCATTGCTGGGTCTGGTGTTCGGTCTGGGTCTCATAAGTCCCAACGTGCAGATGATGTACTACACCTTCCTTATCTGCGGCTTCTACGTGCTTTATCAGATGTATCTTGCCTACAAGGACCACAGGAAGGCCAAGCCCGTTCTCAAGCCGTTTCTCTTATCCATAGGATCGGTAGCTGTGGGGATCGCCATCTCTGCGGCGCAGATGCTTCCAGGCATAAGTTATCTGGGATTCTCTCCTCGTGCCGGAGGCGGACGGGGCTGGGATTTTGCCACCTCGTGGTCTCTGCCTCCGACGGAGCTTATTGATCTCTTGAATCCTCGTTTCTCAGGGATACTGCAGAACTACTGGGGAGCCAACGCGTTCAAGCAGCACGCCGAGTACTTCGGGATAATTATAGTGGCGCTCCTGATAGTGGGATTGATCCTTGCCTGGCGAAGGCGGGAGACAAAGTTCTTTGCAGGATTCGGGATCTTTGGATTATTGATGGCCCTTGGCGGCAACACCCCTTTCTACTACATCCCCTACTACGTGTTTCCTTTGGTGAAGAGCTTCCGCGCCCCGGCTATGATCTTTTTTACCGTGACCTTCTCGATTATAGTGATCGCGTCGCTTGGGCTCGAGCAGACGCTTTCCCCCGACCCCCGGATCGAAAGAAAGAAAGGCAAAAAGAGAGATACCCTTACCATCGTATTCGCGGTGCTTGCAGGACTCGTGTTCATACTCGCGTTGTGGTCCACCGCGGCGCCTCAGGGTTTCGGCAACTTCGTGGAAGCTCTCGCCAAGGGCGAACTGATCGGCAGATTCTCACGATTGCGCGCCAACATCACCAACGCATCGGGCGGCTTCTGGCTTGCGTTTCTGTTTCTGGCAGCAGGATGGTTGACGATCTTCCTATGGCGCCGCCTGCCAAAACTCAAATGGCTGTGGACACTCGGACTGGGTGCGGTTCTATTCCTCGATCTCTGGCTGGTGGACAGACACTTCGTAAAAATCGTAAGGGATCAGGCAGGCAACCCTGTCTCGGCCCAACAGCTATACGCGCCTGACGAGGTGGTGAGTTTTCTCAAGAGAGACCCTGGGGTATACCGGGTCTTCCCGCTTCAGTTCAGAGGGCAGGACCTTTACCGCAGGGATTCCTACCTGATGCTGCACCGCATCCAGTCCCTGGGCGGGTATCACGGCAACCAGCTTGGGCGCTACCAGGAGTTCATCGGCTCGCCCGGAACCATCATGTTCCGCGACGCGCAAAACTTGAGGTATCCTGCTTTCCTTACCGCGCTGGACGTAAAATATCTGATAGGATTAAGGCTGCCCGGCCCGGAGGATTCCGAGCGGCTTTCACCTCAGGATCAGCAAACCCTTTACGCGATCTATTCCGACCTTGCACCCTGGCTTGATACGACCACGAGCTCGTTCAGGCCGGTATTCGCCGGTCAGCGCTACGTGATCTACCGCAATTACGGACAGCACTCCAGAGCATGGCTATGCGTCGACGTTGAGGTGATCGGCGAGAACGAAGCTATCCTGACTCGGATGAAACGAGTGAATTTCGATCCACTTAAAACCGTGATACTTGAAGAGAAACCCGAAGGCTGGCGACCCTCAGCGGACCCATCAGATACAACCTCTCCAGGCCAGGTTCAGATAACCCGCTACGAACCGAACGTAATCGAGATCGCCGCAGATGTTAAACGACCGGCTGTGCTGGTCTTATCCGAAAACTGGTATCCTTACTACAGGGCGTGGGTTGACGGCTCCGAGCGCAAGGTCTACCGTGCCGACTACACCCTGCGTGCGGTAGTGCTTGAACCCGGCAACCACCAGGTGGTCTTCCGCTTCAAATCACCCTATCTAACCGCAGGGGTATGGATTACGATTGTGGCTCTGGGACTGGTTGGATTGGCAGTTGCCCTGTCGTTGATTGCTAATCGCAAGAAGCGGAAAGAGTCCTGAGATAATCAGAAAAAGCCCGCTCCCCACATGGCAGGGGAGCGGGCAGAGTTCTGCTCCACAAATCCCTTGGATTAACGAGTTGCTATAAGTGAACCCATAAGAATGGCTTAAACGCGGTGGATTTGTTGGAAAGCTTGTCCCCAATACCCTTCTTGGTGGCAACCTTAACCACATATGGCTTGGCGAGTACTGGTGGGGAAACACCGAATATGTGAGAGCCTTCGGTATCAGAGGCATCCAGGACAACCTCAGTGGGGCCCTCCACCGGATCGGCGAGCTCAAGCAGGGCTTCAATATCTGGATCGGCAAGGTCTATCCCTTCTGCGTCGTAGATTGCCACCTCATAAGTGAGGTAATCTTCCCCTTCGTAAGAAAGTTTCTTCCACTTTAACTCAACAGCATCGCCGGTAAAAGTATCAGCGGGAGTAGCAATCTCGATCACGGGCAGGGTCTTGACCGTTACCTTATCGTACTCTTCCAAATCTTCGCCGTCAAGCAACCACAGGGTATAGGTATAGTCGGTATTCGGAGTGAGGGTATCCACATCGGCGTAGATGGTTCCTTGGAGCTCGATCTGGACCGTATCCCGGGCATCGGAGCCTTCGCGGCCGAACACCGCCCGCTCATCCGTTACGCCGGTTCCGGTAAATACGTACTCGATGTCAACGAATGCAAACTCCTTGGACGCGCCCAAGGCCTGGATGGAGTTGATGCGCGAGGCGGTATGCGCTACGCCCTTGGTGAGTGCCTTCTTCAAGAAATCGCAGCCCGCCAGGGCCAGGGCGATCAAAAGGATGGGAAGAATCCTTTTTATACTCATTAAGACCTCCTTGGTTTCCTCATCCTACTCGCCGGAGAACCTCTGTCAACCCCGTCTTTCCAATAGATCTTTCTGAATTGAGATTAGGGTTATTTCATGCTCCCTTTGTCCTTCGGACAAAGGTTCGCAGAGCGTTCGACGGAACTTCGTTCCGTTAGCCGCATTCGGGGTCCCCGCAAGACCACGAAGTGAGCTTGTGGGGTAAATAAGCGTTGATAAACTCCGAGCCGTTGTCTGTCTGACTAAACCGATACCCTTCGAATAGATTATTTTTGAGGAACGTCGTGCCTTTGACATTCCGGCCATAATCCCTACAATCAACCCTTCATGGGTGAACACCTTGATAAAAAAGACCTCTATGAGCGCTTTCTTGAATCCGATGCGTTGATTCGCTTCTTTGATTTATCCGAGCTGCCTCGCTCGGTTTCAGGGCTGCCCGGAGGACTGCGTGCCTTCTTTCTTAGAGCACTTCGGGAGAGCGGGAGCCAGATACTCTACCTGGCGAAGAATGAAGACGATGTTCAACGCCTGCTCCTCGATCTGGAGGGGATTGATCGTGCAGGAATAGTGGCGATTCGCAGGATCGAGAGCCTCAACCTGTTACGTCTTCCTTCCGGCGCGCCGAGACTGATCCTATGCCCTGCGGAGCTGTCCGAGCAAAGCATGGGTTGGGAAGATGACCGTGCCTCGCTTTATTTCGAGCTTTCGGGCGAGGTGGAGCTCGAGGCGGCTCTGGGATGGCTTGCCGACAACGGGTTCGAGCGGGAGAGCCTGGTGACCGAGCCGGCAGAGTTTGCACAAAGGGGAGGGATTCTGGATGTCTTCTCCCCCTTGTGGTCCGAACCGGTACGCATTGAGTTCGAGGGCGACAGGGTTGTTTCCCTGCGACGCTTCGACCCCCTGACCCAGCGTTCGCATGAGAAACTTTCCTCGGTAGAGGTCGTATCCAACAAGCCCCCCGATAGCCAGGGTCCAACGCTCCGTGAGTATCTAAAGGATAGCTTGACAATCTCCGCTCTGCCTGAGGTCTCACCCCGACTACTTCTTACCGACAAGGCCGGAGAGTTCGACTTCGGATTCGCGCCTGCCGGAAAGGTTCTGGGGCGTTTCGAGGAACTTGCAGAGCTCTCAGTCCAGGGTCTTGAGCTTCTTTTTGCGGTAGACCCGGAGCACGGGGAATCCTACCTCTCGCATCACCTTGAGCGTTTCAAGTTGGTGGACGCTCACCTTTCAGGCGGCTGGGTGGCGAGAGCGGAGGGCTATGCGGTGTTTACCGAGAATGAGCTTTTCGGGGTCAGGCACAAACGAAGGATACCGAGGCATTTCAAGGGCATACCGCGTGACGCGCTCTACGAACTCCATCCAGGCGACTACGTGGTTCACATAGACTACGGCATCGGCATCTACCAGGGGCTAAAGCGTTTGGAGATCGGCGGGCAGGAAAAGGAGTTCTTAAAGATAGCTTATTCAGGCACGGACGTTCTTTATCTGCCTGTGGAGAACCTTGGGCTCCTGGACCGCTACATCGGTGCCGAGGGGCACGCGCCCCGGGTCTCGAGGCTGGGCTCCGAGCGCTGGAAGCTTGCCCGCAAGCACGCCCGTAAATCCGCATACGACTATGCGCAGGAGCTTTTAGCCCTCTATGCTAAACGGTCGGTGGTGCGCGGCCACGCGTTCAGCCGGCATCCGGACGAGATGGAGTGGATCGAATTGACTTTTCCATACGAGGAGACACCGGATCAGCGCAAGGCGATCGAGGGGATCATCGCGGACATGGAGACTCCTCTCCCAATGGACCGGCTGGTGTGCGGTGAGGTGGGCTACGGCAAGACCGAGGTGGCGCTGAGGGCGGCCGTTAAGGCCGCTCTGGATTCAAAGCAGGTGGCAATGATGGCTCCGACCACCATCCTTGCGCTTCAGCACTACCGGACGTTCACCCAGCGGTTAAAGAACCTCCCCATAAGGGTCCAGATGCTCTCACGCTTCGTTCCTCAAGCCGAACGCCGCAAGACGCTCGCAGACCTGGCCGAAGGCAAGGTAGACGTCTTGATCGGCACCCACGCGCTTTTGGCGGATTCGGTCTCCTACAACGATCTGGGGCTTTTGATCATAGACGACGAGCACCGATTCGGGGTTCGCCAGAAGGAGAAGATTAGAAGAAAGAAGGCCGAGATAGACACCTTGACGCTGACCGCTACGCCGATCCCGCGAACGCTCTACATGAGCCTGGTGGGCATAAGGGACGTATCGAGGATCGAGACCCCGCCCGTTGGCCGAAAGGACGTGGTGACCGAGGTATCTAACTGGTCGGACGATATGGTAAGGGAATGGGTGCTGCGCGAGCGCTCAAGGGGAGGCCTGGTGCTCTTCATACACAACAGGATCGAGACCATCGAGTCGTTAAGACGCAGGCTGGAAAGGCTTCTGCCGGGTTTAAGGATGCAGACCGCTCACGGCCAGATGCCGGAGCGCGATCTGGCAGCGATCTACGATAGATTCCTGGAGCACAAGGTAGACGTATTGATCTCCACCGCCATACTTGAGTCAGGGATAGACATACCGGACCTCAACACGATAATCGTTGATCGCGCTGATCTGTTTGGCCTTGCGGATCTGCATCAGCTTCGCGGAAGGGTAGGCAGGAGCCAGCGCCAGGGATATGCGTTGTTCATCGTTCCGCGAAGGACCACCGACGATGCAAAGAAGCGGCTGGCGGCAATCAGGGCTTACGCGGAGCTGGGTGCAGGATACAGGCTGGCGGTAAGGGACATGGAGATGCGCGGGGTGGGCAATCTTTTGGGAACCCAGCAGCACGGTCACGTGAACGCTATAGGATTCACTCTGTACACAAAGCTCCTGGCCGAGGCGGTGGCAAGGCTCAAGGGCGAGGAGTGGTTCACCGAACCTGTGCTGGAGATTGACCACGGGGCGTACCTGCCCGAGACCTACATTTCAGACCCGGCGGAGCGGGTGTCGCTGTATAAACGACTATTATCGGTGGAGGAGGAGAGAGAGATCGACGCGTTGCACGAGGAGTTAACCGACCGCTTCGGTAAGATGCCTGAAGCTGCGATGAAGATACTGGACATCGCCCTGGTTAGGGCATTAGCGAGGAAAAAGAAGGCGACCAAGGTCAGCTTCCGAAAGGATGCCTGGTTTATACTCACAGCCGACCGCACCCTGCGCGGCACCGGCCCGTTCCCTACGCTGCTGGATCAGCTAAGGAAATTGTAGCACAAGCCTCAGCGTGCCCCTGGCGAGTTTGTCCGCCTTTATAAAAGAGGCCAGAACTCGATCTACTTCAGCACCCGGTCTTCCACGCCCAAGAACCGGAACAAACCAATATAAGATGCTTGCCCAACCTCGCTCCGGCCTGCGGAGCGGCCCACAACAAGACCTTCTCCACCCAGTCACGATCCGGAACATCATTTGATTCACGGGCATAGGTGGTGCTCGGCAAACCGGCAGCCTCCCCAGCACTAGACCTGAGAAACGGACAAAATCCATACTTACCCAACGCCTCTGTCGTCTTCCTGTAATGATCGGGTGAAGGGTTCTTAAGGTCAAAAGATATGATAGCAAGCGAAGCCATTCGACCTCCTCCTTTGTTCGGATTGCTATAGCAATAACTTATATTAACTCCCTTTTCAGGCATGTCAAGTCCCCTCTCCTGCTTGACACAAGCATCCCGCAAGGTTACACTTCTATCAAAGGAGAGATTGATTGAAACCAAACGAGAACAAATCCCCTAGTTATGTGCTGGATGAGCTTTACTGGGAAGTGCACCATCTGGTTTTAGATTTAGCAGATACTCGTAATGAAATTCGCAGTGCCCCTAGGGGTTCGGATGCAATCTACGCGGTTCCCTGCTTTTTACATGCAAAGATTCAAGGTGAAAATCCGGTCAAATCGGCAGAAGAGTTTGCAGAAAGATGGAATAAAATAATTCACGGTGATGATCCACTTAGTCAAACGCACCAGAGGTGGTTTCCCAACTCGGTTATCCAACGCTTCGAAGCCTCAAGAGGCTACGTAAATGTATTTGTAGATCAAAAGGCTCTCCATACACGCATACTCAAAGACCTGCTAGATTATGGTGAAGAGTATGGCCATTACCCGAAGCTCAACAAGACCATGGTTGTTGACTACTGCTCGCCCAACATCGCCAAGCCTTTGTCGGTAGGGCATTTAAGATCAACCATCATCGGCCAGGCGCTTATAAATATCCTAAGGGCCGCCGGATACAGGGTAGTGGGCATAAACTTCATGGGCGACTGGGGCACCCAGTTCGGCAAGCTCTTATATGCGTTTGAGCAGTGGGGTAACGAGAAGAAGTTGGAAGATGAGCCGATCCAGCATCTATTGGAACTTTACGTGCGCTTTCACAAGGAGGCTAAGGAAAATCCGGCTTTGGAGGATGAAGGTCGGGCGGCGTTCAAGAGATTACAGCAGGGAGGAGAAAAGGAGCGAGCGCTCTGGCAGCGCTTCCGAGAAAGTAGCCTTGAGGCCTTCGAAAAGACGGTAGCCCGACTGGGGGTTAAGTTTGACCACAACTGGTTTGAGAGTGAGTTCGAGGAAAGGGCGCGTGAGCTTGTGGATGAGCTGTTAGCTAAAGGGATAGCTGAAGAATCCGAAGGAGCAATAATAATCCGATTCAAACCTTTATGGCCAGGCAAACCACCTGAGCCTCCGCCAACCCAATCTCCACTTGTAATCCGTAAGTCTGACGGAACCACCCTCTACCCGACACGCGATCTCGCTTCAGCCGTGGAAAGAATCGAAAGGTTCCAGCCGGTTCATAGGTTGTTATATGCTGTAGCTTCAGAACAAACCCTTTACTTCTCCCAGTTATGGAATGCCCTGGAGGAGATGCGGAAAAAGGGATTCTTCAAACATGCGAAGATAAATCAACCAGGGATACTTGAACACGTCCGCTTCGGTATGGTCTCGCTGCCCACGGGTAAGATTTCCACACGCGAGGGTCGGATCGTTTACCTGGACGAACTCCTGGACGAGGCCGAGCGCCGTGCACAGGAGATAATCAAGGAGAAGAACCCGGATATGCCGAAGGATGCAAGGGCACAGGTTGCCCGTAAGGTCGGCATAGGCGCGGTGATATACGCCGATCTTTCGCAGGATCGCATAAAGGACATCACCTTCGAGTGGTCGAAGATGCTTAGCTTTGACGGCAACAGTGCTCCTTATCTGCAGTACGCGGCGGTGCGCTGCGCAAAGATTCTCGAAAAGGCAAAGTCCGAGGATAGAGAACGGTTAGATACGCTGAATGAGCAAGATATCCCAGCGCTTGCCGAAGAGTTAAAGGAGCCGGAAAGCGTTAAACTTTTGATGCATCTGGGTCGCTTCCCCCAGGCGATAGCTGAGGCTGCCGAGCGTTACGCCCCCCACGTTTTGGCCTCATACCTCTACGACCTGGCGGTCCTCTTGAGTCGGTTCTACACCCAGGTGCCTGTTCTTAAAGCCGAGACCGATGCGGCGCGTCTGGCAAGGCTGGAGCTTGTCGAGGCCACTGGCCGGGTCTTAAGAAAAGGGCTTGCTCTTCTGGGGATCGAGACGCCGGAGGAGATGTAGGCAAATCCTCCTTTTCTCCTGACGGAGAAAAGATCGGAGAAGAATAAAAGGAAGTGGCCGACGAAGTCGGCCACTTTTTACCTGCAATCTTCTACCCTGCAACAAAAAGAACCAGGTTAACTCCCTTGACAAATCCTATAATAGAGATAGTATAAGGTGATGGTGCGCACGATTGACGAACAGATCAAACGTCTTGAAGAATTGGGGGCTATCCTTGTGCGAGGGTTGCAGCTCGTAGGCTCGGCCGGGCCTTTCGGCAGCGAACTTTCGTTCTCCCAGTACCTTATCCTGCAGACGCTTCTTGAGAAAGATGCTCTGCGGATGAATGAACTGGCGTTGACCCTGGGTGTCTCAAAGGCCAACGTCACCGGGCTTGTCGATCGCATGGTACGTTCAAGGTTCATTGAACGTATGCGCTCCGACGATGATCGACGAGTCGTATTCGTTTCCTTGACCCCGAAAGGACGCAGAACCGTCCAGAGGATGCTCAACATGCAGCGTAAGGAATGGCGACGAATAATGGAAACCATACCGTCTCGAAATCTTGCCATCTTCATGGACTCCCTCGATCAACTCGCCCACGCCCTGGCAGAGAGAACTCGTGAAGCCACTCTGCCCGATGAAAAAGACTGATTCATCCTGCCTGTCGCCGATCAACGCATCAGGCAAACCCCTTCACAAGGAGAAGATTTTGAAACCAGGCCGCCGGGCAAGGGCCCTCGTGGTTCTCGCCATGAGTGCGGTCCCGGCCTTCGCCTTCCTTGATCGGACAGAACCGCCCTTGATACTTGCTCACCGGGCAGGAGCGCTTGTTGTGCCAGAGAACACCATTGAGGGATGGGCCGAGTCGAGGATTCGTTACCGGCCCGACGTGTGGGAACTCGACGTGCGCCTTACAGCAGACGACAGCCTGGTGGTTATCCACGACGAGGCGGTTGACCGCACAACCAACGGCTCAGGGCTGGTCAGAGAGATGACATTTACCCGGATCCGCTCCCTGGATGCAGGGTTCTGGTTCACCCCGGATTCGGGCAAAACATACCCCTGGCGAGGGAAAGGGGTTCGGATACCGACCATTGGCCAGGTCTTTGACTCTTTCCCGGACGACAACTTCAACATAGAGATCAAGGACTCACTTACATACGCGGCGGCCCGCCTGGTAGGGATCATCCGCGAAAAAAGAATGCAGAATCAGGTGGTTGTGGCCTCGGTGTATACCGAGGTTTTGGAATGCTTCAGGGAATTTGATCCATCTGTGGCCATCGCCGCCACGCCGGACGAGGTCCGTAGGTTCGTTCTCTGGGGTAAGATGGGGCTTGGATTCCTGGCCAGGACCACGATGGACGCGGTACAGGTGCCCGAATACTCAGGCTCCATACACGTGGTTACGCCTGGCTTCGTTAAACGCTGTCACCGTAAAGGTATCCAGGTGCACGTCTGGACCGTCAACGACGCGGAAGCCATTAAACGTTTGCTTGAAATGGGCGCAGACGGCGTCATCACCGATCGGCCCGATGTTGCAGACAGGGTTTTCAAAACCATGGGGTTCCGCAAATTCCCCCGTAACACCCGTAACACCCCGTAACACCCCACCCGTAACACCCCACCCGTAACACCCGTAACACATCGTAACACCCACCACTTGACATACGCCAATAAAGCGTTATCTTTAGGATGAAGTGAGAAAACTGCTGCCGATTCTTATAGTTCTTGCAAGCGTGCTGGTGGGGTGCGGACGCAGGGTTACGGTTACTGGGGCGCTAACCCATAGCGAGACCGGCCGGCCCATCGTCGGAGCGTGGGTTTACGATCCGACCATTGACACGCTCGCGATAGACTCACTTGCAACGCCCGATATTGAACCGCTTGACGGCATACACCCGAATAAACAGATAGTCACCACTGACAGCGCTGGCCGCTATTTGTTGCAGAACGTCTCGGCGCGCTCACACTTCATCTACTTTGCCGCCGGGGATTTTGAGTGGATCAAGGTGAACTTCAAAGCAAAGGGGCGCGACTCGATATTCGAGCTAAACGTCAAGCTCGAGCCCGAACCCATCGAGGTGATTTACTAGAAGAGTTATTCCTACCCAAGTCGGTCAAACAAAAGCGCCAAAGATTCGATCTGATGATCTACACCACCGGACTTATACTTTATTGATAGAGATTCGCGAATGGCATGGCAAATATCGACAATTGCTCTTTTGAAAGCAAAGTCTCTTACAATCCCCCCATGCTTCATGTAAAGCCTATCTTGACGTGCTTTACTCGGACTCTCCCCTGAGTACGAAAGCTGAATGATCACATCTCCATCTCGCTTAGCAAAAGAGTAAACATTAGGATAAACCTCCCTAAGCAGTAAAAGAGGAAATCCCAAAAATACGTCTGACTTCTGAGTCTCCTCAACCCTAGAGAGTAGAGCGATCATTCTTTCAATGGCACGAAGAACTCTTCTAGGATTACCAATCGTCTGAGAATCATAGATTTTGCTCCAGCATTTCCCTATCGCTTTGTCTAGTTCCTCCGGGATATCCTCTTGGATAAACGCCCGATATTTAGCCTTAATAAACTCCTGAAACTGTTTACTGCTAGGCAAGGGAATCCTGTGCATCCTATCGATTAACTTTTCGAGATACCAATGTCCATCTATATTAACATCTTTTCCAAAGCATGCTGTAATTGCATCTGATACGACTTCATCGTCTAAAGCAACAACGAAGATTACCTCGTTGCTATTGAAGAATAACCTAAGTTTCTCTAATAGATCGAGAGCTTGATCTGGAAGACATCTATCAAGGTCATCCAGAAGAATAACCGCATAGCTTCCCTCCTTTTTACCCCTCAACTCCAACCCCTTTTTTATCAACTCCCCAAATTTATTGCGCACTTCATCCTTAGTTCGCTTCCAAATCTTACGTATTTCTTTTACCGGGAGACGTGCATTTAAGTTCGCTCCCCCAGGTATTCCAACACCTACTGACACCGAAGAGATAAGCTCCAACAATGTATCCAGAAGTTTTTCGCTTACCTTAGAGCTTAGCCCGAAGTGCTCCGCGACTTCCGAAACCAAAGCGGCTGAAAGGTCAATCCGCCCCGAAAACTTCAATAACTCAATTGGGCCCACGACTTCAAATTCGTTAGAGTCTCCGATTTCATTCTTCACACATTTGAGGAAGCTCGTTTTACCTGTCCCCCACTCGCCTGTGAGGCCAATCACGTATGGCGGATCGGTGGCCCTTAACTCTTCTACAAATTGCGGGACAAGTTTATCAAAACCCAGCAAGTCGTTTTTGATATCGTCAATCGGTTCGTGCCGCTTGAAGCGGATAGTTGGTTTAAGTTCTTCGGCTTCGGTCATCGCTTCTCCTTTGCGTTAATATACAAAAAACCTGCCCTTTGTCAACCGTTACCACCCTTGACTCCCTACAATCTCACGGTATCCTTACCCATGTCAATCTCTGCCTGCGAGTTCATCCGCCGCAAGAAAGAGGGAGGGATAAACGATCCCAAGGATATAAAGGAGTTCATTCAAGGTTATCTGGACGGAACCGTGGCCGACTACCAGATGTCCGCCTGGCTCATGGCGGTCTCGTTCAACGGGCTATCGGATGCCGAGCTTTTCGTCTACACCGAGGCGCTCGTAGAATCGGGTGAGCGGTTCGATCTCTCGGAAATCCCCGGGGTTAAGGTTGACAAGCACTCCACCGGCGGGGTCGGGGACAAGGTGTCCTTGATTTTGGCTCCCTTGGTCGCATCATGCGGGGTTGCGGTTCCCATGGTTTCGGGCAGAGGGTTAGGCCACACCGGCGGGACGTTGGACAAGCTGGCCTCGATCCCGGGATTCCGAACCGATCTTACGGTTGATGAGTTCAAACGGTTTCTATCTGAGATCGGGGTGGCCATGATGGGCCAGAGTGCTGATTCGTGCCCGGCGGACGGAAGGATCTACGCCTTGAGGGACGTGACCGCCACGGTGGAATCCATTCCCCTTATAGCCGCCTCGATCTCTGCAAAGAAGATCGCCGAGGGTGCGGAAGGTCTGGTCCTGGACGTCAAGGTAGGCTCAGGCGCGTTCATGACTGACGAACAGTCAGCCGAGCTACTTGCCCGTGAGATAATCTCAATCACTCGCAGATTTGGTGTAAAGACGACCGCCGTCTTGACCGACATGAACCAGCCGCTTGGCAGGGCGATCGGCAACGCATTGGAGGTCGCAGAGGCAATCGCATGTCTTAAAGGCCAAGGACCGGCTGATCTGAGAAAGATAGTGCTTGAACTCGCTGCCGAGATGCTCGTGCTCGCTGGACGCAAGGATCGTGTCGAGGCGAGAAAAAGAGCGGAAGATGCTTTGGAGCGAGGCAGGGCCCTGGATAAGTTCAGAGAGATGGTAAGGATACAGGGAGGTGATCCGAGGATCGTGGACGATCCGGTCCTTCTACCTCAGGCTGGCGGGAAGATCAAGGCAAGCTCCGAGCGTTCCGGAATCGTGCAATCAATAAACACCTATCAGATAGGGATGCTGGAAGTGAAACTGGGCGCTGGCCGCAGACGCAAGGAAGATTTAATAGATCCTGCGGTGGGGTTTGAGATTTACAAGAAGATCGGTGATGAGGTACGAGAAGGCGAGGCGCTGGCGACCGTTCACGCAAGCGACGAATCTAAAGGGCTTAGGGTCGCGGAGGAATTGAAGGGCTGCTTTGAGATCGGAGAGGAACCGGTAAGCACGCCGTCGCTGATAATTAAGAGAATCGCGTAGATTGTCCTGCCTTGATCTCCTAAGAGACGCAAAACTTAAACTTAATTGGACTGCAAGGGTTTGACTTCCGTCTCGCCGCGTGTAGAATACAGTTATGGACGATAGCCGAATCAACGATAGTCGAATGCAGCCCGTATACATAGAGGACGAGGTTCGCCAGTCATTCCTCGACTATGCGATGAGCGTCATCGTGAGCCGCGCCCTGCCAGACATAAGGGACGGCTTAAAGCCGGTTCAGCGCCGCATCCTTTACGCGATGAAGGAGCTGGGGCTCGAACCTGCTAAGGCTTACCGCAAGTGCGCGGCGGTGGTGGGCGAGGTTTTGGGAAAGTATCATCCGCACGGCGACCAGGCGGTCTACGACGCATTGGCGCGCATGGCTCAGGATTTCAGCCTGCGGTATCTGCTGGTGGACGGCCAGGGCAACTTCGGGTCCATAGACGGCGACCCGCCTGCCGCATACCGCTACACCGAGGCCAAGCTCGAGAGGCTGACCCTGTCGCTCCTGGATGACCTTGATAAGGAAACCGTTGATTTCGTGCCCAACTTCGACGGTTCGCGTAAAGAGCCCGAGGTGCTGCCCGCGGCTTTCCCTAACCTTCTGGTAAACGGAGCTTCCGGCATCGCGGTGGGCATGGCCACCTCCATCCCTCCCCATAACTTCTCAGAGATCACCGACGCCCTTACAGCCATGATCCGCGATCCTGAGATTACCGATGAGGCGTTGGCCGAGATCATCCAGGGACCTGACTTCCCTACCGCGGGGTTGATCCTGGGTCGCGATGGCATCAAGGAGGCCTACAGGACCGGCCGGGGCAGGGTAATCGTGCGGGGGAGGGCGCGTTTCGAGGAGCCAAGACCGGGGCGCCAGGCTATCGTCATAACCGAGATACCTTATCAGCTGAACAAGTCACAGCTCGTCGAACGCATAATCAACCTCGCACGCTCAAAGAAATTAGCTGACATCTCAGACCTGCGTGACGAATCGGGCCGCGAGGGAATCCGCATCGTTATAGAACTCAAGCGCGGCGCGAACCGCGAGGTTGTTCTAAACCGGCTCTACCAGCACACCCCGCTGCAGTCCACATACTCGATCATACTCCTGACCATCGACAAGATGACCCCCAAGATATATCCCCTGAAAAAGATACTGGAACAGTTTCTGGAGTTTCGCTATGAATGCGTGCGCAAACGCACAGAATTCGAGCTGCGCAAGGCCTCCGAGCGCGCGCACATACTTGAAGGGTTAAAGATAGCGCTGGACAACATAGACGAGATAGTACAGATCATAAAGAAGTCTAAAGATACCCCTTCAGCCAAGGAAAAGCTCATGGCCAGGTTTAAGCTCTCAGACGTTCAGTCGCAGGCGATACTCGACATGCGGCTGGCGCGGCTTACCGGTCTTGAACGTGAAAAGATCGAGGCCGAGTACCGCAACCTGATCGCAGAGATCGAGCGGTTACGTTCGATACTCGCCTCCCGTGCAGGGGTAATGGCGGTGATCACCGAGGAGTTTAAAGAGCTCAAGAGGCGCTTCGGCGACGAGCGCCGCACCGAGATCCGGGACGAGAAGCCTGAAGAGATTACCTTGGAGGACATGATCGCGGAGGAGGACGTTACCATCACGCTTACCCTGAAGGGCTACATCAAGCGAACCCCGGTATCCGGGTACCGCAAACAGGGCAGGGGCGGAACCGGCAGAGGAACCATAGACCTGGGCAAACAGGACATGGTCTCCACCCTTCTCACCGCCTCCACCCACGACTCGATGCTATTCTTCTCCAACCTGGGACGCGCTTATCTGCTTAAAGCTTATGAAGTACCTGAGGGCTCGCTTTCCGCCAAGGGCCGCCCGGTGTTCCAGCTGTTCAATCTTGACGAGGGCGAGCGCATCACCCAGCTTCTGCGGGTCAAGGAGTTTGCCGAGAACGCTCACGTGGTTTTCGTTACAGAGCGGGGCGTTATCAAGCGCACCCCGCTTAAGCTTTTGGAAAACACCCGCCGTTCAGGTGTAATCGCCATAACCCTGAAGGAAGGGGATAGACTGCAGGATGTGCTTCTTGTGGGGAATGCAACTGACATCTGTCTGTTCTCGGCCCGTGGTCAGGGTGTCAGATTCTCCACTGATGAGGTGCGGCCCATGGGCAGAGCCGCCGCAGGGGTGCGAGGAATTAAGCTGGCCCGGAAGGACAGGCTGGTGGCCGCGGTGCTGGTGTGCGACGATGTCTCGCTTCTGTTCGTCACCCAGCAGGGCTACGGCAAGCGCATGAAGTTTGAAGAAATCCGACATATCCACAGGGGCGGCAAGGGTGTTCGCGCCATCGCGGTGAACGAGAAGTCAGGACCGCTTGTCGGCGTAAAGGTCATCGGTGAAGCCGGACACGCAATCATCGTAACCAAACACGGAACCGGTATCCGCATAGCCGCCAAACAGGTAAAGTTCCAGAAACGTGCATCGCTGGGCGTACGTCTCATCTCCCCGCATGAAGACGACGAGGTGGCCGAGGTCGCGATCGTTCCTGAAGACGAGGAGCAGATATAACATCATCGAAAGCCAGGATCACCGCAGAAGGCGATACGAGATGAACAAAGCACCTGAACGGATCCCCTGGGATGCCTATTTCATGAAGATAGCACGGCTGGTGGCCCAGCGGTCAACGTGCATCCGCCGCAAGGTAGGTGCGGTGATCGTTCGGGACAAACACATACTTACCACCGGCTACAACGGCGCGCCCAAAGGACTTGCCCACTGCACCGAGATAGGGTGTCTGAGAGAGGAGCTGGGGATACCCTCAGGCGAGCGGGTAGAGATATGCAGAGGGATACATGCCGAGCAGAACGCGTTGGTTCAGGCCGCGCGATTCGGGATATCGCTCGAAGGCGGCGTGCTCTACTGCACCACTCAGCCCTGCGTCACGTGCGCCAAGCTTTTGATAAACGCGGGTATTGAAAGGATCATCTACCTCGAGGGCTACGCCGACAAGCTTGGGAACCGGATGCTCATCGAGTCGGGCGTGGAACTCGAGAAACTCAAGCTCGAGGAGTAGCCATGCCAAGAATCGCCTCAGGCGAGTTCAAAGGTCGCAACTTGCGTTATCCAGAGGGGGCAAGGTTCAGACCCACCATGGACAAGGTAAAGGAGGCGCTGTTCTCGATGCTGGGAGAGGATATAGTTGACGCCAGGGTGCTTGATCTCTTTGCAGCAGCAGGTGCACTGGGATTGGAGGCGCTCTCAAGAGGAGCGCGTCAGGCGGTGTTCGTGGAGCAGAACCCCGAGGCTTGCAGGCATCTTGAGGCGAATATCCGAGCCCTTAAGGTATCTGACCGCACCATAGTGATTCGCCAGGACGTTCGCATCTACCTTAAACAATCGAAGTTCTTCGCAACCCATATCTTCTGCGATCCGCCCTACTACTCCAGCCGGGCCAAAGAGACACTCGCGCTCCTTGCCGTCAACCCCGGAGTGACCACCGATGCCCTGATCGTTCTCGAACACGCCTCGGACAAGGAGATAGTGCTGCCTGGATCATTGAAGATAAAGGATTCGAGGGAGTACGGTGATACCAGGTTGAGCTTTATCGGCAAGAAAGAAAGGAGTGTTTGATGAGGATTGCCGTCTACCCGGGCACGTTTGATCCCATAACCTACGGGCATCTTGACGTTATAACGCGCGCACTCTCCTTGTGCGACAGGCTCGTGGTGGCCGTGGCCGATCGCAGGGAGAAGGACCCGCTCTTTTTGGCCCAAGAGCGCGCCGAGCTGATACGGGAAGTCTTAAAGGACGAACCTCGTGTAGAGGCGGAGGCATTCTCAGGCCTTCTTACCGAGTTCGCCAAATCAAAGAAAGCGACGTTCCTTATCCGAGGATTGCGCGCCGTATCCGACTTCGACTACGAGCTGCAGATGGCATTGACCAACCGCAACCTTGCACCCGAGATAGAGACCATCTTCCTCATGCCTGCCGAGCGCTATATCTTTGTCTCCTCGTCACTTGCAAAGGAAATCGCAAGGCTGGGCGGCGACGTTTCGGAGCTTGTGCCGCCCACGGTCGAGAAGGCCTTACGCGAGCGCTTCGCGGGCAACTGCTGAGCCGTTTTGCCCTTGGTGGAAATGATTATCACCTTTAAGAAGCAGGAGCAAGGCACAGCGTGTCCCTTGAGCGGTTCATACGCTCACAGGGTATGCCTTGCCACTACGAATTCTGACTAGAGAGATATTTTACGGGGCGTATAATCCCCTCCCCCTTTATCCGGTTTGAGACCGTCCACCAGGGAGGGGGAGCTATTACCCCACGCCGTTACTACGTAACGCCGCGGGGACCCCTAGGACAGTTCTATACTGCGATCTTTTTACCGCCAGGTAAAAAGGAGCATATAATTCCCTCCCACTTGACGGAGGGACGAAGCAGGTATGGGCACGGCATACCCTATGAGATGTACAACATCTCAAGGGGCAGGCCCTGCCGTGCCCATACAATCCGGGAGAAGGTGCGTCCTTTATAAGTATCATACCAGCTATCGCGTTATCGAACTTGACAGTAGGACTATCTTACCTATCATAGAAGCATGGCTGAAGCTTTGGAGAAACTTAGCGCTCCGTTGGGAGTGTTGATCCAGAACGGCATGTTCACGCCGTCGCAGATAGTCAGAGAGCTTGACCGCTACATCATCGGCCAGGACGCGGCCAAGCGCGCGGTGGCCATAGCCTTACGCAACCGCTGGCGCCGACAAAGGGTCAAGGGTCCCTTGCGTAACGAGATATATCCAAACAACATCATGATGATCGGCCCAACCGGGGTGGGCAAGACCGAGATCGCCCGCCGACTTGCACAGCTGGCCCAGGCACCGTTCGTCAAGGTCGAGGCGTCCAAGTTCACCGAGGTAGGATACGTTGGCCGGGACGTTGAGTCCATGATCCGCGAGCTTGTCGAGATCTCGGTCAAGATGGCGAGGGAGGAGCAGACCTTAAGTGTTCAGGCAAAGGCAGAAGAGCACGCACGGGAGAAACTGGTTGACCTTCTCTTACCCGGCATGCCCCCGCCCAGTGAAGGGGAACCCGATAACCGCGCCGAGACACGCGCCAAGCTCAGAAGGATGCTGGACGCCGGCAAGCTGGACGAACGCACGGTGGAAATCCACACCTCACGTGAACCGGCAGGGCTGTTCGACCTCTTCCGCATGAGCGGCATGGACGAGGTCAACGTTGAGCTTCAGGATATGCTTCAAAACGCTTTGCCGCGCAAGCAAAAGGCGCGCAAAGCAACCGTAAAGGAGTCCCTGCGGATACTGACCCAGGAGGAGGCGGCCAAGCTTGTGGATATGGAGGAGGTAACCCGGCTGGCAAAGGAACGCGCAGAGAACTCCGGGATCGTGTTCGTAGACGAGATAGACAAGATCGCGGTGGGCGAGGGAACCGGCGGCGGTCATGGCCCTGACGTATCGCGCGAAGGGGTGCAGCGCGACCTTCTGCCAATCATTGAAGGCTGCAACGTATCAACCAAATACGGGCTGGTTCGCACCGATCATATCCTGTTCATCGGCGCGGGCGCGTTCCACAAAACCAAGCCCTCGGACCTGATACCCGAGCTTCAGGGTCGCATGCCCATAAGGGTGGAGCTTGACTCGTTGACCAAACAGGATTTCGAGCGCATACTTACCGAGCCGGAGACGGCGCTCGTGAAGCAGTACCAGGCGCTGGTGGAGACCGAAAACGTCAGGCTCTCGTTCACCAAAGACGGAATAGCGGCGGTTGCCGAGATCGCTGCGCTGGTCAACGAACGTTCCGAAAACATAGGCGCGCGCAGGCTTCATACGGTGATGACCACCTTATTGGAGGATTACCTTTTCAACCTTCCTGAGTCGGGCGAGCGGGCGATTAAGATCACCGGCAAGGCCGTTCGCGCCAAGCTCGACGCCATCGTCGCCGACGAAGACCTCAGCCAGTACATACTGTAAGACTCAATACTTCTGAGTCGAAGGCTGAACTCTATAGCATTGGATTACAAGCATCTTGGGATTCCGAACGTATGTGAAACGGCTATTCCTTAAGTCACACAAATCAGAAAATTTGTACCCTTTTGTAAAGTCGAAGAGGATATAATACCCCCTCCTGAGTCGTGGACGATCGTTAATATAATCCACAAGTTGTTTAATACCTACATTTGGGTCAAAGTTCCCGCTGTTCTTCACTTCAACTACGATCTCTACTTTCTTTGCGATTAGTATGTCAACAAAGCCACGGCCAGAGGGGATTTCTTTGTAGGCATAAATGCCATGACCCTGACAAAACCAAACGATTGAATTAAAGACAAACCCTCGGGTAATGTCTTCCCTTTGTCGCCCCTTATTCCAGATCAACCGATAGTGGTCTCGTGGAAGTTGGTAGTACAATTTGGTAAAGAAGTCGTCAAATAAACCTTTTAATTCCGACTTAGCTATCGTGGTTATTTCCTTAAGGTAGGGGTAAACGCCTTCCGCGAATTGTCTCCGACTGATGCCATTTACTAAGAAGAAAGGATTGTTCCCCTGAACTGTTTTCTCTAAGTTCGCGAGCGTGAGTTTGTTCTCCCGTATTAATCCTGCAACGCTTTCCGCAAATGGAATTTTGAATGCTGAATCCGCCTTTAGGTCATTCTCTGATAAGTAATCGGTGAGTTTAACTAAGACCTGTCCTACTATATCAACCATTGGCCCCCAAATTAAACTGTGTTTTTAGGTATCGGGAGATTCTTAGAATCTTCTCAAACTGGTTTTTAGAGTAAATCGCATTCCTTCCAGATGATCTTCGATCAACCAATCCCTCTTTCCAGAGTAACGAGAGTCCAGAAGAGACATCCTGTTTGTGCATATTCAGATCGCTAGTCAATTGGTCAAGAGTTCGTTTCCCGTCCACCGCTAGATAAATCCTTGCCAAGTTTCTGCTATTACCGAAGACGGCATAGGCATTTTCGCGGGCTTTTGGAGTTGCGGACAACATGAATCCGAGTTTGTGATTTATTTCTTCCACCCTGGCTCTAATCTCAAGAATCTGATCCTGAGTTATTCTATCGGGCTCATCCATACTTATTCCTCCGCTTTAACCTCTCCCTTGCTGCTGGGAATTTCGGGCACCTCTATTCCCATTTCTTCGAGAGAGAACACTTTACGTTTCTTACGGCCCTTGAGTTCCTCTATCAGCCCTTGTTGTTCCCAAGCTTTCCACCATCCGGATATCGTAGCAATCGACACTCCAGTCGCTTCTGCAATTTCCTTAACACCGTTCTTACCATCAGTCATATGGTAAGCTAAAAGCTTTTTCTCGTCGTCAAGAACAGCACGCAACACTTCCTTAACGTGGGGTATGGCTTGAATCTTAGTCCACTTCAAAATCTCGGCCAAAAGAGCCCGCTCGTCCATGTCTTCATAAGGCATTCTTACCTCCAATCAATGTCGTACCTTTTTACGGCGTTTCCATCTTTTCCATCAATCAGGTTTTCGTCCTTCAACTTCTTGATCAATCGACTGACACCGCTACCAACCATTTCTGTTGCTTCCGCTATTTGAGTTTGATTTTTTGCCCCATCAAGCATATCGTATACTTTTCGGCGCTTGGGGATGCTAGCTTTAGGGCCTTCCTCTAAAAGTTCCTTGATTCTCGTTTTTTCACCTTCTATCGCCTTTTGCAAAGCGACCTTATGGACCAGTTTTAAGGTACGATGAAGTTCTCTGACTTCATTTAGGAGTTCTTCGTTTATGTCAGGCATAGTTAACCTCCTTGTTAAACATTTGCCATAGTTCACTTACTCACACAATTAATTATAGTGAAAAACAAGCCCCTGTCAAGTCGATTGTGCATTAGTTGCGCTTAAGTTTGAACTTTGTTTTCAATCTCCTATATTAATTGGACTTGCAAGTTTAATCGTTCGCAAATAAAAACATTGGGCGCACAAAAGTTCCCGGCCTCATCTACCCCCTGATAAAAACAGGTGGCATTCGGCCACCTGGTAATTGTTCTTCTTGTGTTAAATATTACCCGCCGGCGAGGGCTTGGAGTTTGGTCTGGGCGCATAATAACGCCAGCTACCTTTACTACCCGGATAACGCAAAAATACCCCAAAATCACCCCGAAATGTCCAGCTTTTGACCACCTTTTGACCACCTTTTGACCAGCTTAATTGTGCCGAGTTCGATGTAAACCTGACCGGATTTGCACGGAAAAGGCAGGGCTTGACATCGCCCTTGGGGAGGGGTATAGTAAGCGGAATGGAAGGTTTATGGATTTAAGTAAGTGCGAGCACGTGCTTGTCACCGACATCGGCAGCACCACGACCAAGGCGCTGCTGATTACGCGCAAGGGCGATAAGTACCGCTTCGCCGGTGAGTTAGAGGTTCCCACCACCGTAGAGAAACCTGCAGAAGACGTCAAGATTGGCCTCATCGAGTCGGTGCGGAAGCTTGAGCAAAAGACCGGCGCCAGGATTCTTGCCGACGGCAGGATAGCTATTCCATATCTGACCACCTCATCGGCGGGCGGCGGGCTTCAGATTTTGGTGTTCGGGCTATCCGCGGTCGAGACCGGCCGCGCGGCGGAAATGACCGCCTACGGCGCTGGCGGCGTGATTTTGCAAACCTTCACAATAGACGATGCTATCCCGGCGGTGGACAAGATGCGTCTGATCCGCGAGCTTCACCCTGATTTAATTTTAATGGCCGGCGGTGTTGACGGCGGCGCGATCTCAGGCGTGGTTCGTCTGGCCGAGTTATTGTCGCTGGCCGACCCTGAGCCGAAGTTCAGGCTATCAGCGCGGATACCGCTTGTCTTCTGCGGCAACGTAAACGCGCGCGGGTTCGTTACCCGCGTGCTTGAGGATAAGTTCGAGCTGCACGTTACCGACAACATCCGCCCGAACATGAATGAGCTTGCTACCGAGCCGGCCAAGCGCAAGGTGCACGAGCTGTTCATGAAGAACGTGATGGAGCGCGCCCCTGGCTATGCCGAGCTTAAGAACTGGGTGGCCGCGGACATCATCCCCACACCAGCAGGGGTCGAGAATATCTTAAGATTATACGGCGAGAAGCTTAAGGCAAACATCCTTATGGTGGACATGGGCGGCGCGACCACCGACATCTTCTCGAATATAGGCGGAGCCTATCACAGGACGGTGGCGGCGAACATCGGGATGAGCTACTCGGTATCGAACATTTTGGCCGAGGCCGGTGTGAAGCGGATAATGCGGCATCTGCCCGACGGGTTCACAGAGACCGAGGTGCGCGATTACATCTCAAATAAGATGCTGAACCCGACCTACGTGCCGCGTTTTGCGTGCGAGCGGGTGCTTGAGCAGGCCGCGGCAATCGAGGGGATCAGCGTGGCCTGGGAGCAGCACATCGAGATGAACTTCAAGGTCTCGCGGATAGGACGCCTGGATAAAAGGAGATTAAGGAAGGACGTCAACAAGTTCGAGGAGCTGTTTTATATGACTGAGTACCGCTACTTCCAGCTCTCGGATATTGATTTGATTATCGGCGCTGGCGGTGTGCTTTCTCACGCTGAGAGAAAGGAAGAGGTGTTCTGGATGCTTGCCGAGGGGTTCAGGCCTTCGGGGATCACGAAGCTCGCGGTTGACCGCGGGTTCAAGAGCCCGCACCTCGGGGTTTTGGCAAAGCTGGACGCTGAGGTTGCGCTTGGGCTTTTTGAGGATGAGTGCCTTGAGGAGATCGGCTACGTTGTGGCGCCGGTTGGCAAGCTTCATCCCAAAAGGCTGGCGCTCACCATCAAGGACAGCCGAGCATCCAAGGCTTACGCGCTGCAGGCCGGGGAGTTTTTGTATCTTCCCCAGGGCGGCGATCTGAAGATACTGCTGGAGAAGGGGTTGTGTATTAGCAACAGCCTTGAAAGGTTCGAGTTGAACACCTCGCTTCCCGTGCTTTTCGACTGCCGTGGCAGGGGCGAAAAGCTGCTGGGCGTGCCGCTTGCCTGCTCAGGGATAGAGGAGTTCTCACAAGCCGCAGGGGTGTTCAAAACAGAGGTAAGGAAAGAAGCGGCTGAGATATCGGAGGGCACCTACAAAATCCAGCGCCGGCTGCCATACGAGGGCGAGATATTCGTTAGACCCGGCCAGGAGGTAAAGCCCGCTGATATCATAGGCGAGAACCGGTTCGGCCCGCCAAAGCTCTATATCATCGATATGCAGCGAGTCGTAGGATACGATAAGCCGTTGAGTGAGGAGGATTTCCTCAAAGGAATCAAGGTAAAGATCGGTGATACGGTCAGACTGGGACAGAACATCTTTCACTTCAAACCCAAAGGCGCATTGCAGATTCCATACAACTGTCAATCTCCCATCAGGGGCATAGTGACGGGTATCGAGCAAACCAGTAAGATGATAATTTTGCGTGAGATACAGGACTACGACGGCAGGCCTCACGTTGTAGACGTGGCCGGCAAGCTGGACGTAAAGCCAGGACACATCAAGGCGCACATAAAGTTCCAGGAGGGCGACTTTATCGAGATAGGCCGGATAATTGCCCAAAACACGTCACAAGGCCGATTCCTGGTGGCAAAGGCCACCTCAACCGGGATGTTAAAAAAGATAAACACTAAGGACGGCACGGTTACGATCCAGTACCACATCACACCCATCACGTTGAAATCGTTCGTTTCGGGCAAGGTGAGCAGGGTCAAGGAGAACCTGGGCGTCGAGATAACAGGCCAGGGCAGGAGGCTTTACGGCATCATAGGCTTCGGCGGCGAGGCATCGGGCAGGCTGGCGTTTCTTGATGCCGCCGACGGGCTTGAGGGGTCGCTGAAAGATCGGGTATTGGCGGTGGCAAGCCCGATTGACGATGGGTTCTTGAGAAAGGCTGCCGAGGTCGGCGTGGCCGGGCTAATCGCGCCCTCGATTCACAACGCCGATTGGGTCCGGTTCTACGGCTCCGAGATCGGGGTGGCGCTGACCGGCGACGAGCAGATACCGTTTACGTTGATACTTACCGAGGGATTCGGGCGCTTTGCGATGAACGCGCGCTACCGTAGCTTCTTTGAGGCCTCGGCGGGCAAGCTGGCAAGCATTTCGGGGCGGACACAGATTCGCGCAGGCGTCACAAGGCCCACGGTCATCGTAAGCGATTGACTTGGCGGGCGTCAAATGGGAGATTCTACGATGCGGATTTCTTCCTCGGTGAGGTTATAGAGTTCGTACACAAGCTTATCAATCTCCGTGTCGGTGGCGGCAATCTGGCGTTCCAAAACTTTACGCTCGTGTGAGACAAGGGGCTTAAAAGCCTGCGACT
Organism: Caldifarciminota bacterium; assembly: GCA_023128825.1. GTDB lineage: Bacteria > Hydrothermota > Tepidihabitantia > B3-TA06 > B3-TA06 > B3-TA06. The sequence goes on from JAGMDF010000075.1 coordinate 41,038, forward strand.
CTCGTTCATTAACTCCTTGTCTGACTTTTAACACTATGCACTTTCCATGCACTTTGCTTCACCTTTTTTGGGGGTTTGCTGTAGTTTTGTTTCTACTATTATTGTAGATAACGGGCGGCGACAATTGGGCTTAAGATGTGCCGCGATGTAACCATTTACTCGATTTCTCTCTCACATGTTACATAATCAATCTTTTAGGTGGAGCGCGGGTTCTCTAACCCGCGCAAATATCATTATTGAACGGACTGGAGTACCCTATGGGCTACCGTAAAATTAGTACCCCAAGGAGCACGCTGTACCCTATGGGATACCAAGTATCCCAAGGGGCATACTAAGTCCGTTCTCCATGCTCATCTTGACGCTACCTCCACGATTTTTATTTCCTCCTCCGTCAGGCTTTTCACCTTCCCCTTGACTGGGGAGGATTAAAGAGTGGGTGACTATAACTTTAACCCTGCCTTTGCTGACTTTTCTATGAGATAGTTGATAAAGGCCGAACAGGCTACAAGCATATACTTGGAGTCGGCAAAGTCGCAGGTTGATTGCTCGCTCATCGCGTGTCTTATACCATCAGCATCGCTTGTGTAGCCATATATTGCTTCGTACCCGTCCTTTGGCTAGCTTGTGCCCGTCTTTTGGGTAGGGCTGCGTTAGCAGACGTGTGGGTGATTAAAGTTAGGGGGTGTCAAATGGGGGAACTACTGTTCGGTTTCTTCGATAACTTTGACTAAATCCTTCTCAGTAATCTGAACTGTTTTAAGTTTTCCCTCCTTGGAAGCAGTCGCCTCAATGGGATAAATATCTATTGTGAGCATGAAAATGGTTTTTCCGTTATAAACCACGAAGGGCGTTGATTGTTCTTGGTGGGATAAAACCAACTTTAAATCAGAATTAGATGTGTTGAAAATAATCAAGTACCCAAACGGTTCACTGTAATCTCTAGTATATCGATATATCTGAGTGAAACCCTTGGCGATGTAGCTTTTTTTATTTGGAGCGTTGAAAATCTTAACATCTGCTATCAACGGATCATCGCTCTTCTGGGCAGCAACCAAATCAGCTTCTCCAGATATAGACTGCGGTTCTATTGAAAAATCCAGACCTTGGTCATGCAAGTATTCGTAAAGATGCATCGCTAGAAGTCTCTCCCCCTTCTGAGTATTGTTCTTCCATAATTCAAACAGTTTGTCCCGTTGAAACCACTCGCACTTATGCTTGTACTTTCTTAAGAGTGCCAGGATTGCGCGTTGGTCATCAAGTTGTTCGTCAAGATAATCATATAGGGGTTCCACAAAAAGGGACTTGAAAAGGTCTGAGGCGTTAGAAAGTGAGTTTTCTAAAGAGTATATTAAACCTGCATTTATTTCTGAATCTTTCGAAGACCTCTCGATACACCCTTTTAAAACAAGATATGATAACGCCACTAGCCCTTTCTCATCTTCTGGGTAGAACGGACCAGAAAGATTGCCTGTGGGTATATTAATAGCAGGCCCTTGTATCTCTTCAGGTATATTATGTTCAATTTTCTCTAGAATTCCAAGAAAAATGGAGTTGCTGTTGATGTAGCCCCAGAATTGTTGGACAACTGCATGAAGTACTTGAGAGTCAGCACCATTAACCCTGCGCATCCGTTTTTGTAGCTTGTATCGCAAATTCTGTACATAGTTTGGATCCATAAACCCTCCTAGAAGTTTATGCTTATTTCAAAATTTTTGGTTAGATTCTTTATGGCTTCCCTTACCCTTCTACTTTCCTTTCGATATTCGTTCAAGTAATCATCCAGTTGGATATTTGATTTACATCCTCTACAGATAACAACATCCCTGACTTTTACTTGCTTGAGGAATATATCATTGTAGAAGCCACATCGAGGACATGGCACATCAATGGATAATCTATCCAAACTAAACATCATCTTTCCAATTAAGAAGTCATCCTAAACCACATTCTTGTCAACTCCCTCCCGTGGAGCGCGGGTTCTCTAACCCGCGCAAATATTATTGAACGGACTGGAGAGTCCGTTCTCCATACCCTCATTTCACCCCCTCCACTATCTTAATCTCCTCCTCGCTCAGGTCGTAGAGCTCGTACACCAGCTTATCAATCTCCGAGTTGGTGTAGTCAATCTGGCGTTGCAGGCGTTTCTTGGTATCCGGGACTTTGGCTTGGGCCAGCTTTTTGTTCAAATCAAGCATCCGCTCCACCAGCTTTACCATCGTGTCGTGGCGCTTCTTATCCTCAGGGTCGTCAAAGTCAATGGTGCGAATGGGGAGGGGTTTTAGGTTTACGACCTTTACTTGTGCAAAGGTTCTTCCACTTTCCTTTACACGTTCGACATATAGGAAATTCAGCAACTTAGAATTGTATATTCCGAGGAAATATTTGAGTGAGAATAAAGGCTCCTTCAAATGAATAACATGAGTGCTATCTAAAGTCAGGTATTTCTCTGTGTCTATTGTAGCTCGTAACCGATCACTTGTTTGGCGACTTATCAACTTTCCTGAAACCTTAAACATTTGGGGATTAGTATTACTCCAGAGCTTTTCAGGTGCATAGAATACATAATGACCGCCGAACTCTAAAAAATATCGGTCTATATCGCGCCCTCGGATTACTTTTTCCCACTTCTTACCTGTTGGTGTAGTCGAAAGAAACTGTTTGTTATCCCCAGTGATTATACCTTGATAGACGGTGCAAATGCTACCTAAAGGAACACATGGTTTTTGCTTAATTCTATCGAGCAATGCTATAACTTTGGGGTTCATTAGAAGGTTAAACTGGGGGGCTTTTAAGAATATTTCTCTGTTGGCGATGGTTGTTTCGGGAGTATTAAACACCTGATATGAATTTGCAGTTTCAACAACTGCCTTCCGAATCCTCTTATTCGGTGTAAAGACAAAAATGCCACTTCCACCTAGCTCTGCTTTCGGGAATACTTTGTATCTCAGATCCACAATTCTAGAAAGACTACCTTCTTCTATCATTAACTTCCTGAGGTCTTGGAAATAAAAACTAGTAAAGAATAAATTAGGGATGATAAAAGAAAACTCTCCCTTGGGTGTAAGCAGCTTGATACATTTTTCCATAAATAATCCGAAGAGGTTCATTTTATACTGAGCCGCATGTGGATATTTATTGCTGTAATATGAGATTATCTCTTTGTCTTCAGATTCCTGTTTTCTTCCGAGGAGTAAGCTCCGGTACGGCGGATTCCCTATCACTGCGTCGAAGCCGCCCGCATCCATGATGTCCTTGAACTCAACCTCCCAGTCAAAGGCGTTGATGCGGTACTGCGCCTCATCGTCGAACATGTCGGCCTGCTTACCTTGGTAGAAATCCAAGCCGATCAGCGAGTTGCCGCACTTTATGTTCGAGCCCAGGTCGGGCAGCGCCCGCTGGTGGAATATCGCAAGCTGGCGCTTCAACGTCTCCTCACTCTCGCCCTCCAGCACCTTTAAGAGCAGCGAAAGCTTGGTGACCTCCACCGCCTGCAGGTCTATGTCCACCCCGTAGATGTTATTTAATAGTATCCGCTTGCGCTCCTCGGTCGAAAGCCGCCACTCCCGCTCCGTTACCTGATAAAGCTGCTTGCGGTGCTTTTCCGGCCCATCTTCGATGTAGTAGTCGCGGTGCCAGTCCAAAAGATACTGGTAAGCACCCAAAAGGAACGACCCCGACCCGCACGCCGGGTCAAGTATCCTGAGCTTTGCCGCCTGAGCAGGCGTCTTGCCCTTGCACAGCTTGCCCACCGTGTTGGAAACGATATAGTCAACTATGTAGGTTGGAGTGTAGTAGACCCCGCCCGCCTTGCGAACCTCAGGCTTTTCTTCAACCTTTGCATAGTGCGCCTTAGTAAGCCGGATGACCTTGCCCAGGAACTGCTCGTACACCTGGCCCAGGATGTCGGCAGGCAGAACCGAGAACTCGTAAGGGCTGTCCGGGTAGTAAATGTCCTTGATGATGCGCTTGAGCTTGTCGTTATCTATTGTAAGATTCAGGGTGAGATCATCGGGCGGCTCTTCCCTGCCCTTCTCTTTCTTGAAGTGGAACAGCCCGGAGTTGTAGCGGTCGTCGGCATCGCGGAATAACTGGGTGAGACGCTTGTAGATATTAGCTCCGTTCATGATTGACTGGAGCCTTCCATACCCCTCGATTCCCCGGTCCTCGCAGATTCGCAGGAAGATGATACGGTCAATGGTCTTCTGTACAGCGAAGTTCAGTTGACGGGTGGAGAGCTTGGGATTACGGAGGGCGATGTTCCGGGCAAGCTCGTCGCGCCACTGCTCTATCTCGGCCAGGAAAGCATCGTCTACCTCGGCGGTGCCTCGCTTCAGTTTGGTCGATTCAACATATTTGTCGAACGAACCCTTGAGCACCGCATCCTTGGAGAAGATGGAGGCGATTTCATCCCAGCGGTCGATGTAGTCCTTGTATTCGATATAGAGGATACGGGCTGTTGACGCCTTGTCGGTCTGCACCGGCTTGATGCGACAGTCGTAGACCG
>JAGMDF010000076.1 GCA_023128825.1 Caldifarciminota bacterium
CGCATCCGTGCCTCAGCAAGAAATAGCTGACAAAATTAATGAGGCGCGTTGTCGTCGGTTAATTCACCAAGCCATCAGCACTTTTGAGCTGGATTTGTCGGGTCACGTTGTCTTAACGGAAGCAGCGACTGGATATTACGTGTTGACCCCGTTGATCGCTGCCCTCGCAGGTGCATCTCGAGTATACGCTCTGACGAAAGATTCGCGCTATGGCCGCGCGGAAGATGTACGAGAGACAACCAAAACCCTCGCGCAGCGCTGGGGTGTAGATAGGCGGATTGAAGTAATTCTATCACGTGAAGATCCGCGGATCTCAAACGCTGACGTTGTTACGAACCTTGGCTTTGTCCGGCCACTTAACGCCCCATTTTTGAGATGCCTCAAGCAGTCAGTTGTCATTCCCTTGATGTTTGAGGCATGGGAGTATCGTCCTGAGGACCTTGACTTGGAGGAGTGTCGTAAGTTGGGTATTCCGGTACTGGGAACCAATGAACATCATCCGGATTTGCAGATCCTGCAATACGTAGGTCATCTAGCGCTGAAGCTTCTGTTCGAACTGGATGTGGAAGTACTTCGGTCAAATGTGGTTGTCTTAGGCGGTGGAGAGTTCAGCAAGTGCGTAACGACTTCCTTGAAGAATGCCGGCGCCACCGTCACCCAGATCCGAGTTGCTGAGGGCGACTCACTTGGGTCACCGGTTCTCAAAGAGGCCCTGTCAACTTGTGATGCCATCGTCGTGGCAGAGGATCAAAGCCGAGAAACACTAATCGGCCAGGATGGCCATATCACATTTGAAGAACTAAGAAGGATGAATCCAGCGATTAGTATCGCCCACATAGCAGGCGGAGTAAACCACGGGGAAGCCGCGGCAGCGTCCATTCCTTGCCGCCCCGATCATTTCGCTCCACCGGGATACATGAGCGTGACGACGGATTACTTGGGGCCTCGTCCTTTGATTGACCTGCATACTGCGGGGCTGCGGGTTGGACAGGTGATGGTTCAAGCCGTGCAACAAGGCTACCGTGGGACCTCAGCAGAAGAGAGAGCCTGCCAGCTTTGCCCACTGGCCCAACGGTTTCGATGACCGGGACTTACCAACACGGTCGGTCAATGCCTGATCGAAGGCGGGGACACTCCGCGGAAAGGAAGCAGCATGCATTTCACCGTTGAGCGGTACAGAACGGACCAGCTTGAAACGTGGAATGCGTTTGTTTGCAGTTCCAACGAGGGCACCCTTTTCCATCGTTTGGACTTCCTCGCTTACCATGGCGAGCGGTTTCGAGAAGCAGAGCATCACCTGGTGATCTACAAGGGGGAATCGATCCACGGGGTTATGCCAATGGCTGTCTTCGAAGAAGATGAGGAACTCGCCGCCAAATCGCCCTATGGGGGGAGCTACGGGGGGCCAGTGTTCAGTAAGCCTCAGAATTATCAGGACAGCCATGAGATCATAGTAGGTATTTTAGAATACCTCGTGTCGCAGCAGGTAAGTAAGCTGACTTTGAGCTTGCCGATTTCAGTATACTATCAACAGTATAGTGAGACATTCCGATTGGCCCTGATAGAAGAAGGTTTCCAATGTGTAAATCGGGATATCTCCAGTGCGGTTTGCTTAGACACAGATAATCCAGTGTCAGAAAAGATGACATCACGGGCGCGTAATATGGCACGCAAGGCACGCAAGATGGGAGTTGAGGTAGTCCGTCGGGCGCCCATAACGGATTTTTGGCGAGTCATGGAAAAGACATTTGCTAAACACGGCACAAATCCCACACATACCTTGGCTGAGCTTCAATGGCTACATGCGCACCTTCCCAAGCGGATCTATGTAGATGTTGCCTATCTTGAAGGAGCGCCAGTGGCTGGTGTAGGATATTTTGTCATTAATGATAGAGTCAATAGCTCCTTCTACCTTTGTCAGGACCCTCAAAAGCAACGGACACAGGC
>JAGMDF010000077.1 GCA_023128825.1 Caldifarciminota bacterium
GCGATAGTGGTAACGCGCACGCGGAACATGTACGAATCCATTGATACATTAAACCTTCGTGTACAATTCCAAGGAACCGGAGAAGCCTGCATTACATGGCATGAAATCTTTAAATATGAACATCGTATCCATACTGAATATTGGGATATAGACACAAGTGGCATTTATACTTCTCACAGGGATTATTCACGTTTCACAACACATGACCATACGGTTTGGGTTACAGTTCAGGATGAGGATTCCACTTTGCTCGCTACCTCAGATACAGTTATTGTTCATGGGAAAAGCTTGTTTGGTGGGAATAAATAATTGGGAGGTTATCATGATCCGTTCTCTTGCCGAGCTTAGGGCTGCGGCCAAGAAATTAGGTCCCAAGCGATGCGTTGTGGCCGCGGCCGCAGATCCGGTAACCCTTACCGCGCTTTCGGCAGCCCGGAAGGAAGGCATAGCTCAAGGCGTGCTGTGCGGACCAAAGGCCAAGATCAGCCAGGCCGCCTCCAAGGCAGGGGTCTCACTCGATGGATTCGAGATCAAGGATTGTCCCGATGAGGAGGCGGCTGTTGCAGCGGTCGATGAGGTTCGCGCCTCGGGAGATTTTCTCTTAAAGGGACATCTTCCTACCTCCGCATTCCTTGGTGCGGTGCTGGATAAAGAGAAGGGGCTTCGCACCGGCAGGGTGCTTTCACACATAGCCATACTTGAACCCGCCTCTTTGGGCCGCCTCCTTTTGGTCTCAGACGGAGGCATGAACATAGCACCCGATCTTAAAACCAAGCTGGATATCATCAACAACGCGATCGAGGTGGCGCATTCGCTCGGCATAAAAGAACCCAAGGTCGCACTCCTTGCCGCAGTTGAAGCGGTCAATCCGAAGATGGCCGAGACGCTCGAGTGGGCCCAGATAACCCAGATGGCCGCACGCAAACAGATAAAAGGTGCTTTGGTTGACGGCCCCCTGGCCCTTGACCTTGCGGTATCCGAGGAGGCTGTAAAGATCAAGGGCGTTGCGAGTGATGTGGCCGGTCAGGCGGACGTGCTTATTGTGCACGACATCGCCGTGGGGAACATCTTTGCCAAGGGGCTCATCTATCTTGGGAATGCCAAGGCATGCGGCATCGTCGCAGGCGCTCTTAAACCCGTGGTGATGCTTTCCCGGGCAGACGACGCGGAGACCAAGCTCAACTCGATAGCCCTGGGCGCGGTAGCCAGCCGGGTATAGCTCAGGTTTACAGGGGGAGGATGGACTGACCTTGTTCGTGGTTTGATTATACCTTCCACGGTGTATCCGATCAGCATTCCCTCAAAAAAGGATAATCCACTGATACATATAGTCAACGGTATCGAGTTATTGTGAACGTCCGTGATTTTCATCCAGTCAAGGCGTTGTGATTCCTGGCCTCAAGAGGCGGCTTATTTTTTAGGATGGCACGGTTTTTGCTATAGCAGTAAAATAGAGGGAGGGGGAAGGGTATTTATAAGGAGGGGGGAGTTACCATGGGGCGCTTGGGTGACCAGGCGCTCCATATTTTGTACCCCAAACGATCGCATCGCGCTCGTTTGGAGACCCCGAACAATACACCCCACGCCGTTGCTTCGCAACACCGCGGGGACCCCGAACAATCCTCCTTTTCGCCTACGGCGAAAAGATCGGAGTAACGGAGTTTTCAACCTCAACTCAACAAGATTACTCACAAAGAATGCGAGCCCAAAAGTTGTTAGAACCTTTTTACCTTGCGGTAAGCGTACAGGTTGCCTTCGTCGTCGCAGCCCCAGAATTGTACCAACGCAGAATCAGGTGCCAGAAGCGGATTGTACTTTATCCATGTTTTGAAGTAAACATGTTTTTCTGCTTCATCAGGCAAGCGGCCGAATGAACGCGCAGAACGAGCGCCGCCGTCTTTCAGTTCGGCAGGGGCTATAGGAACCCCGTCCTTATCAAGACGCAGGAGGTGGGTTGTGGTGCTGTCGTCAGGATCAGGGATACAGAGGATGTAGCCGCTGTCCTTGTGACGAGTCAGCGTCATCCACCTTATCCACGCATCGGTGTAGCTTCTCCAGATGTAGTTGCGCCAGGGATAAACCCTTGTCTCTTCCGCAGTGTAGTCGTCAGGTTTCAAGTTAATACGACGCACGTGCAGATCCTTCGTCTCTCCTTTTATTATAATGGTCTTGATACCCCAGCCTTTTGACCATTCCAGAATGACCTCGTCGTAAATGGAACCCAGTTTAAGATAATCGAGGGCTTTGCTTTCATTTTTGGAATGGATATCTTCGGTTAAAGGTATCATCTCATCACGAGTCAGTAAAGCCTTGGCGGTCCGATTGTCCCAGGAATACCAGTCGTCTCCCACTACGAACAGAGTATCCCCGGGCACTATGTATTTAGCCAGAGAGTATTTCGTATCGGTTGGCCAGGGTGCGTAATCGGTTATCTTTCCTTCAGGCGTCACCCGCATAATTGATGGTGGTTTTTCACGTTTGGGAAAGTAATCGAAGTAGGCATTGCCCCATCTGTCGCAGACCACGTCTTGCCCTAGCTGGAATATAGGCGGGATAGGGACTTTATCTAAAGCCCACTTTCCGTTAGGGGCAAGCCTTGAGGCATAGTGTTCCTTTCCCCAAAGATGAATCAACCATAGGTGCCCTGTGTTATCGAAAGCGGTTCTTGAATCAGTCAGTTCGATCGTGGGAGTAGTCACCAAAGATAACAAGGCATCTGCCTGTGCCTCAGGGTTGAAGGAAACGAACAGAATCAATAGAATGCTCAAACAATTCATTTCATATAAATTATACAAAAAATCGACCGTATGTCAATACATACGCTGCAGGCAGGTTGACAGTTCGGGTTTCCCACTTAAACTTTTACCCCACGCCGTTACTCCGCAACTTCGCGGGGACCCCGAATTAGTGGGGAGAGATATTGACCTGTTTCGTATTAGGTGGGTCAATAGACTAGGAGATATTTATGAAGAAAGAGATCAGGACAGACAAGGCACCGTTGCCCATCGGGCCGTACAGCCAGGCGGTAAAGTGCGGAAACTTCATATTCCTTGCAGGACAGATTGGCATCAACCCCCAAACCGGCGAGTTGGTCGAAGGAACCGAGGCCCAGACCCGACAGGTGATGGAGAACCTCAAAGCCGTACTCGCGGAGGCCGGAGCAACCATGGACGATGTGGTGCGCTGCGACATACACCTGGTCGATCTTGGTGAGTTTTCCCTTGTCAACGGAATCTACGCAGGCTACTTTCAAGCACCCTATCCCGCGCGCGTAACCGTCGCATCCGCCTCACTTCCCAAAGGGGCAAGGGTGGAGATAGCGGCAATCGCAACCATCTAATGCTAATGCGCGTCTTTTGAAGTGATGGTCAGTCTACTTTTTTCCCTCTTCACCGCTCTTACCCCCCAGGCCGAGGCGCTGCTTGAGAGGGGTATAGAGGCCTCCCACGTGGAGGATTACGTTAAGGCTCGCATAGCCTATGCAAAGGCCAAGAGGCTCTGCCCTGAGGACCCCGCTCCATACTTCCTTGACGGCGCTTTAACCTTCATCTACATGGTGGATTTCGTCACCGACTCACTGGAAGATCAGTTCGATTGGGACATGAACAAGGCCGAGGAACTTGCAAAGGCCGGACTTGCGAAGAACGGCGAGAACGCCCGCGACCTTTTCTTCATCGGATCGGTTAAGATCTTCCGCATGGTTCGTTACGGTTGGAAGCGCCAGTACCTCAAGGCTCTCTCTGCGGGAAGCTCGGCACTCGATCCTCTTCTCAAAGCGAGCGAACTCGACCCCAATCTCCACGACGCATATCTGGCCAGGGGGGCTTTTGATTACTTCTCCGGCCGGATTAACCGCTACATCCCGGGCGTGCCTGCCGAGGCCACGGTCGAACAGGGTATAAGCGAGATCAGGCTTGTCTACGAGAAGGGCACTTACTTCCAGGCCTCTGCCGGCCAGGCGCTTTCATGGGTGCTGACCGAGGAGGGTCGATCAAAGGAAGCGCTTGCAGTGAGCCAGGAGCTTGTGGATGCCTACCCAGAGTCCCGCACCTTCCGCTGGGGACTGGGCGAGTTGTACATCGACCTTGAAATGTGGGAAGAGGCAAAGGAGCTCTACAAAAAGCTTCTTGCCGACGTTCGCCGCGACCAGCCCTCCTGCTACACCAATATCTATCAGATAAAGCTTCGCCTGGCTGAGGTTTATGCAAGTATGGGGAAGGAAGAGACCGCCGTCCGTTACTGTCTGGAGGTTATAGACAACAAGTATCGGATCAGAAGGGATTTGGGATACTCCGATATTGTCAGGGATGCTGAAAGACTCTTGCGCAAACTCGATGAATAAGAGTATCCTTATCATAACCTACTACTTTCCTCCGTTGGGCGGGGTTGGAGTGCAGCGGGTTTCAAAGTTATGCAGGTATCTTCCTCGCTTCGGCTGGCGTCCTGTGGTAGTTGCGCCCCAGCCCTCGGCGTTCTATGCTGCCGACGAGGAGATGCTTGCCGAGGTTAAGCACGTATCGCTGTATCGCGTTGCGGGCCTTGACAGCTTCCGCATGCGCCAAAAGCTCATCGGTCCTTTTAAACCAAGAATTGACAGCCCGTTGCGCTGGGTTGCCCGGCGTTTTTCATGGCCCGATACACAGACCGCATACATCCCTGCGGCATTCAGGCTTGCCTATAGGCTGGTAAACGAAGCCCACGCGGTCCTCGTTACCGCTCCGCCTTACAGCAACCTTCTTCTGGGGCGGCTGATCAAGAGGAGAAGCAATCTTCCACTCATTGTAGAGATGCGCGATCCCTGGGTCGGGCATCCGGAACACGATAAGCCGGGCTGGAAGCGTGCCTTAAACAGGCGGGTTGAGCGCGACGTTCTGGAATACGCCGACGCCGTCGTCGCGGTTACACGCTCGCATACCGGGAATCTGCGTAAGCGTTATCCCTGGCTTGCCCCACGTATCCACTACATCCCCAACGGATTCGACGCCGCCGACTTCCGTAACACCCGTAACACCCGCAACACCCGCAACACCCGTAACACCAGTAACACACGTAACACACCTATCCGTAAGACTTCTGGCACCAGTAAACGAAGGCCCTTAACCATCTGCTATACCGGTATACTTGGACTGGATCATATCAATCGCGGGACTACCCTGTATGCGGCGATCAGGCGGTTGAGGGACGAGGATGGGATTACACCTGCTCGGTTGCGTGTGGAGATAATGGGGGAGCTAAGCGCGGTTGAAGAGGAGCGAATCCGTCGTAGCGGCGTCTCTACCTTTATTGAAAGACTGGGGCATCTGTCCCACCGCAAGGCTATGCAGCGCCTTCAAAAGGCAGACCTCGCATGGCTGCCCTATCATGCGGAGTATTCACGCCTTATAGTCCCTGCCAAGACTTACGAGTATATAGGTTCGGGCACGCCTGTGCTGGCCGTGGTCAACCCGCATCATGAAACCGCAGAGCTTGTTCGGGAGACCGGCACCGGTCTTGTGGTGTCCGAGGGCGATGTTGACGGGGTGACACAAGCCATGCGTATGCTTCTTGAAGGAGCTTTTCCTTACTCTCCCAAGCCCAAGGCCATAGCAAAGTTCGATCGGCGATACCAGGCCAGGCAGCTTGCCGAAATCCTGGATGACATTACCCGGTATGGCTAAGGTCCTTGTGATCGGAGTAGGCAACCGGATGCGCGCAGACGACGCGGTTGGGCCGCTTGCCATTGATAAGCTGAAGGAATCCAGCAATCTGCCCTCCGACTGGATGCTAATAGACGCGGGCGAGGTGCCGGAGAACGCTTTGGGTCTGGTCGAGAAAGAGAAACCTGACCGCGTACTTTTGATAGACGCCTGTGACTGGGACGCAGAACCGGGCGAGGTGCACTTTTTTACATCCGAAGAGATACTTAAACTTCCCATCCGCACCATCTCCACCCACGGGGTGCCCTTATCCTTTTGGGTTAAAATGACTTTGGTTGATCACCCTGATTTGAAGATCGAGATGCTGGGTATCCAGGCCGGGAATGTGGGTTTTAACGAATCTTTGAGCGCTCCTATTACCACCGTTATCGGGCGCATCGAGGATCTGGTACGGGAACATTTAAATCCCTAGTTATCTGCTCCTGCAAGCATCAAGGGGGAGGCGGGCAGCCTGGTGTTGAGGGCGGGAGTCCCGAGAAGGAAGAGCCTGGGAGCCCCGGGACTCCCCGCCATCCGACCCAGTATCGTGTCAGAGTTAGCTAAGCAAGGTTGCTTCCCCCTGACTTTATTAGTGCTCGAACGCGACTAGTGTATAACAACCACTCGACCTTTGGCGGTATGTGCAGGCGTGACGAATGAGTAGAAGTAGACACCGGCAGGCACCGCTGATGCGTCCCAGGTAAGCGTGCGGGTGCCATCGAGCGTGCCTTTGAATAGGGTCTCAATCAGTTTACCCGCGGCGTCGTAGATCTTAAGCGAGGCATGGGTGCCAGGTGCGCTTACGCTGAAGACCACGGAGCCCGAGATCGGATGCTGACCCACAACCTCGACAACAGGGACGTTGTTAGGATTAGGATCCTCCTTCACGTGACTAATAATAGTATCTGGGCCGTCGCCTACATACACTTTGCTGCCCAGATACATCACCGGGTTGGTAGTAAAGACACCATTCGCAGGTCCACTCTGGACAACGGAGCCGGAGAAGAGGTCGTGGATGTAGGTTACGTGAAGGATGCTATCTGAACCTATCCAGGGGTAGGCTGAGTGATACTCTTCACTTTCGCAATGGCCGACTTGAGCGTTAGGGCTGTGGGTGTTGGTGACGTTAGTGATGAACGCGAACACATTGCCGCGTTCACGTAGGTCTTGTTCGGTCCAATCCGCGACCGGCCCCCAGGTGGCTCCGCCGTCGGTTGAGATAGCCGCATAGATATCGGCGTTGATGGTCATGCCTGCGCTTAGGTCAAGTGAATCCCACTGACCTGTCCAGGTGAAGATCATGTCGTCGCCCGAGCCTATAGCGGCAAGCTGCGGGTTCCAGCAACCGAGTCCAGGGTAGAAATAGTCGGCGAACTCGGCGATACCCCAGAAGTGTCCTTCCCAGAGGAAATGAATGGTATCTCCATCCGGGTCACGAGGGACTAACATAGAGCAGGGACTGGATGCAATCGTAACCTCCTTGTGTGCTTCGCTCCAGTGAGCCATTCTCATGTACACGCGAACGTTGGAACCGATCCAAACAGCCGTGTCGCCTTCTATCCAATGGGAGCGCCACCCTTCTCCGAAGCCGATGTGAAGATTGCCGGCCCCATCGTAAGCACAATCAATACTCCTGGTGATAGCCGCAAGAAGAACGGTGTCCCGGCTGTCCGGCGCCTCATCCTCATAGAGGCCATCAGTAACCTTGACAGGAGCGCTCCAGCTTGCACCGTTATTTGTAGACTCGACGTAATACACATGTCCGATGCCAGCCCTGTGCAAGTCGGTTCTACCCTTGAAGGGAAGACCGGACACCCATGCTATTGCCACCTTGCCGTCCGCCGATGCGGTCATGGCAGCGTCGCTGCCGGCGTCTTCGGCAAGAACCTGCCAGGGGGAGAAGGTCTGCCCTTGATCGGTGGAACGAGAGTAGTAGAGATAGTGAACATTGTCAGGGGGGTGGTAAGGATCAGCCGGAGAGATGTGAGCAGTCACGTGGATGAAACCGTCGTTGTCAACAACGATGTGCGGCCATATCGGCTGCTCGGGAACGGTAACGGGATCAACATCGACCGGTGAGCTGAATGCGCCTAGCTTGGGTGCAGCGTCCACTACAACGGCTGAAACATTATCAGTAGTCGGCGTATGATGGAAAGCGATTACTGCCCGGCCGTCGGAAAGAGCACCCATAGTGGTGTAACCCGCACGGGGAACCCCGGAGGCCTTCACGCCGTCCGGCCAGTAGTCAGGGAAGCTCCCGGAAGCCTTTTCCCACACATTGTAGTAGATGTCGCGTGCAGCAAAGGTCTCGTCTTCCGAATGCATCCAGCAGATCTGAGCGTCTCCGATGGTGTCAACCGCAATACGGTTGCCCATCGCACCGTTCTGCTGATAATCGTACATGGTAACACCGCCCCGGTCGCCTGCGACCAGAGGCGCGGCTGTACTGAAGAGGGTAGCGGTTACTGGTCCGTCCTTCAGGGGCAGGACCGGGGCAACAGAGAATTCCATCCCTTCCGGTATCGGGATAGGACCGTATGCCGCAAAGGCGGCCACCGCAAGGACCACCGTCAGCACCATGAGTTTTTTAAGCATTTATGTTCTCCTTTTTGACGAATCGGCAGCCGCCGATTCGCGGTTTCTCCCTGTAGGATGGTTCTCTTAAGAAACCATCCAGGGTATCTTGGCTTATAGATGAAAAGTTGAGGATTTGAGGAAACTCCCACCCTATACATACCCCTCTACAGCGCCCTTTTGCCTCCTGGGATTGAGCACATAGAAATTTCATCCGACCCATAAAGACCTTCATATTTATCATAGGTAGATTTAGGGATATGTCAAGCCCCCCGTAACACCACCCGTAACACCCGTACCCATAACACCCGTACCCGTACCCCTGCGGGGCATTCTCATTATTACTTGGAGCTTACGCTCCAGAACATCTAAGGATATAACACCCGCACCCGTAACACCCGTAACACCACCCGTAAAACCACCCGTAAAACACCGTTTCCCCTTCGGGGCATTCCTGACTGCCTATGGAGATAGAAAGTATGGGTACGGCACAGCGTGCCACTACCGCTCTACATTCTTCCCTCTCCGATCTTTTTCCCGCAGGGGAAAAGGAGGATTTACGTCGGGGTCCCCGCCAGGATACGAAGTAGCCTGGGTGTGTTACGGGTGTTACGGGTTATTCCTCGTTGCGGATCTCGCCTATGAACTCCTCCAAGAGGTCCTCGAGGGTAACAAGCCCAATAGGTTTTTCTTCCCTGTCCAAAACGATCGCCATATGCGCCCTGTTCGACTGCATGGTGCGCAGAAGCTCGGTGATGCGGGCGCCCGGCGTGGTGAAGAAGGGCCTGCTCAATCTGGGTCTTTCCCGCAGGAGGTCCTTGGCGTGCAGGATGCCCTTGATGTGGTCGGTGCGGCGATCCAAAACAGGGTAACGTGTGAATCCCTCCTGCTCAATCACCTTGAATATCGTCCTGCGTTTGGTCCCGGACTTCAGCGTTACCACGCGATCCCATGGGGTCATCACGTCGCCAAGAGGGGTGTCGAAGGCGCTGAACAGGTTGGCCACGCGAGGTGAGGTCTTCTCCTCGATACTTCCGATCTTTTCGCCGAGTCTCAGTGCGGTGAGCATATCCAGCCGGGTGATGGAGAGGCGTTCGCCTCTTTTCTCCTTTCTCTTAGGACGATGAAAGAGGCTTCTGAAGGGTTTTGAGAGCACTATCGCCACGGAATAGAAAGGAGAGGTTGCTATCACCGTTCTTTCCGCGTTCAACCGTGCCAGATTCTTGGGTAGATACTCGCCGAGCAGCAATCCTGCCGCCACACCTACGATGATAGCTACGCTCGTTCCCAAGGTTTCGTTGAATTGATCCACGAAGAAGGCGGTGAGGAACAATCCGGACAGTACAATCGCGATGTTGGTTCCTATAAGGGTGACCACCAGGAGGAGTTCGGGATTGTTTAAAAGCTCTATGGCCTTCTCCTGCCTGGGGGTTTTTTTAGAAAGATGAGCCACCCGTACCGGGTTCGCCACCACATAGGCCGTTTCCGAGCCTTCAAAGAACCCCTGGATGAATATGAAGAGTATGCCTAAAAGAAGCGTCACCTGGTCCTCTTTTGTTCCAGCAGAACCTTTTCTATACGCAGGCGTCTTACGCTTCGAACAGTAAGATCGATTCCCTTGTAGCTCATCTTCTCCCCGCGCTTCGGTATGTGCCCCAGCTCGTGGGTTATGAGCTCTGAGAGCCTGTCGAACTCCTCCTCGGCCTCCCGGAACGCGTCGTCAAAAAACTCGTTGAGTTTGGCCAGATCTATGTCGCCGTCTACAACATATCTCCCGCGAGCAAGACGCTTGTAGGGAACCCCGGTGTCGTACTCGTCCACTATCTCGCCGAAGATTGCCTCGAGTATATCCTCAAGCGTCACCAGTCCTGCGATGCCGCCGAACTCGTCCACCACTATGGCTATATGCTGATCGGAGCGCCGCAGCTCTTCCAGAAGTTCTGAAAGGACTTTGGTTTCAGGCACGAAGTAAGGCTCGCGCATGAGTTTCTTCAGGGACGTTCTAGGCGGTGCGGTAAGCAGATCCTTTGTGTAAAGCAGGCCGACTATCTTGTCGGTGGTGTCCTCGTAGATCGGGTAACGGGATTTATGTGTCCGGCGGGCGTAGGCAAGCGCTTTGTATCGAGTTGTGTTTACAGGAAGGGCACTCATCTCCACACGAGGGGTCATCACCTCCCTTACCATGCGTTCACCCAGATCCACGAGGTTTTCCATGATCTGTTCCTCCTGCGGGCGAAGTATGCCGTAACGCACCGCCATATCAATCATGGTTTTGACCTCCTCGTCAGTGGGAAAGGGACGTTCCCTGGGGCGGCCCCGGAAGATCAATCCGGCCAGTGAAGAGAGGACCCAGGTCAGGGGGAAGAACAGCCACCGGAAGAATATCAATACAGGCGCATAGAGCCGGGCAATTGTTATCGGTAGCCTTACCGCAACAATCTTGGGTGTTATATCGCCAGCGAGAAGAAGCACCACGATCATCAGAGCCGCGCCTATGGAGAGGATCTTGGTTTCATTCCACCCCCAGCGCTTTGATGTCATTATGAGCAGGGTTGTCCAGAGCGAGGTGGCGGCGAAGTTGACGATGAGATTGCCCGAAAGGATCGTTCCAAGAAGCCGGTCGCGTGATGAGAGCAGCCTGCGCACGAGCCCTGCCTGCTCAAGCCGCGCACTTCGCAGCGGCGAGATGGAAAAGTATGCGGTCTCAGCGCTTGAGAAGAAGGCGCTTGCCACAAGAAGGATAAGGATGGCCGTAAGAATCGGGATCATCAATTATCCCAGGTAGCGTTTCATTATTGGTTTCATCCGGGGGTGTGTGTATCCCAAAAGATGCAGAAGCCCGTGGAGCACGAGCCTTTCTATTTCTTCTTCCTCGCTTACACCGTAATATCTAGCTTGCTCGCGTGCGCGGTCAAGGGAGACGTAAACCTCCCCAAGGAAATCCGGCTCCTCAAAGTCAAAGGCCAGCACGTCGGTGGGTCCTTTGCGCCCCTTGAAGCGTTCGTTTAGATCCCTGAGCGTTTCGTCGTCCGTTAGCACTATATTGACCCGCTTGCTGCAGCCCTTAGCGTCAAGAACGCTTTTTACGAGTCTTCGCAGGGCTGCTTTTCTTTGAATTCTTCTTGGGGCTAGTAGCGTTATTCTTTTTCTCATAACTGATTCTTGGGTGAAAGATCCCGATAAGGGTGGAGGTAAAGACCTTGCGTACCTCGTGGATGTCTGCGGTGGTGAATGGGCATTCATCCAGCTGGCCGTCCGAGATCTTCTCGTCCATTATCTCCTTTATGAATCTTTCCAGGTCTTCACGGTCCGTAAATCCATGGGCGCGCACCGCCGCCTCAACCGAGTCTGCAAGCATCACCAACGCCGCCTCCTTGGTTTGAGGTTTTGGCCCGGGGTAACGGAAGACCTCCTCTGGTACGGACTCTGCATCCTTGGTCTCAAGGTGCTTGCGGTAAAAGTACTCCATCCGTGTGGTTCCGTGATGCTGGGCTACTATATCGCGAATGGGACGCGGCAGCCGACAACGTTTTGCCATTATCAAACCTTTCTTGACGTGATTTGCGAGTATCAAGGCGGACATACGAGGCTTTAGCCCGTCATGGGGATTTTCTTCGTCCAGTTGGTTTTCTATAAAGTACTGGGGGTTTGCCATCTTGCCTATGTCGTGGTAGTAGCCGCTTGCAAGGACCAGGGCCGGGTTGGCTCCTATGATCCTGGCGGCGCGTTCGGCAAGGCTGCCCACAAGTATGCTGTGGTGGTACGTTCCGGTTGCCTTGAGTGAGAGTTCCTTGAGCATCGGTCTGTTGAGATCGGCAAGCTCCGCAAGGCTAAGGGTTGAGGTGAAGCCGAATAGACGTTCTGCGGTAAAGAACGCGGCTGCAAGAAGTGCGAAGTTGATCACAGAATTTATGCCCGCCTCCAGTCCCAATACCGGCAGTTCACGAAGCGAGAAGTTGACCTTGGTCAGGATAAAGATTCCCCGCGCAACAACTCCTCCGCCGAGTATGAAACCGAAGGCTGCAACGAATCCTATACGGCGATGCATCAGGGGCAAAGCAAGCAGGGCGCCTGAGCCTGAAAGGAGTGCATAAAGTAGAAACTCAGGCTCAGTTTGCCAGGGAAGGTATATCAGTATGGAGACTGTACCTGCCAGGAGAATCCCTTCAAGTGGTCCAATAAACATGGCCACGGCTAACGCCAGAAAGCCGGTTGGGACGAACCACCATATTGAGAAGCGTCGCAGGATAAGGCTTGCTGCAAGCCCGACTACCAGCAGCATTGTCACATAAAGGAACTCACGAACCTTGAGCTCACGCCTTAAGAGGTAAAGGGCTAATCCCAGGCCCAAAAGGATTAATATGAATAGAAGATTCTGGCGGATGAAGAGCTGAAGTTTCAATCTCCAGTTGCCCTCGATTTCTGCGTTAAGGGCTGTGATTTTTTTAAGGGTCAAGGGATCGATGTGGCTGTTGGCTTCGACTATCAACTCTCCCCGTTCAACGAATCCCTCATAAGGGCTTACGCGGCTCCGTGCAGCTTCACGTCTTGCCTCGGTTTCCTCGCTGTCATACACCAGATTCGGGTTGGGCAAGATGATCCGTCTGAGTATGTCTGTCAGCAGGGCTGCCCTTTGTTTATCTGCGGTGAAGTGGCGTCGGGCTGAGTTCTCAATCAGGGTGTCCGCGTCCCAGAAGCCCAGTATGTTGTCTAAAGATTCCCCTATCTCCACTTCTCCCATAAGGACGACTACCTTGCGTGCGGCAAGGTCTTCTTTCTCTCGGAAGTATCCTTGTGAGCTAATCACCTCTACGACGCTGTCTGCGGAGGCAAGCAGTTTCGAGCTGAGCAGTTCGCGTTTCTCTAAAGGGAGTTCACTGGCTATCGAGTCAGAGGTGCGCAGGTCTCGCAAGGTCTGCCGCCACTGGGTCTCGACTTCCTCCTTCAGAGCAAGGATAGGTAGAATCCCTGCTGCCGCGCTGTCCTGTTCGGCCACGAGACGGGTTGAATCCTTTGGAAGTGGAAAGGAGATAGGGGCGTAAAGATCCTTCTCGACCACATCACCCTCGGCATACTCCATTTTAGGGAGCGGTGCAAGAAGCGGTGCCAGGTTCAGGGCTGCAAGTACCGCTATAGCCGATGCGGCAAGAAGCAGCCTACGAAGGTTTTTTCTTCTCATACGCCTCGATTATTGCCGATACCAGAGGCGGGCGAACCACGTCCGTAGAATCAAAGTAGATGAACGTTACGCCTTCGATCTCCGAAAGCAACCTCCTTGCATCAAGCAGCCCTGACTGCTCGGAATGCTCCAGATCGATCTGAGTAACGTCACCGGTTATTATTGAATGAGAGTTCCAGCCAAGACGGGTCAAAAACATCTTCATCTGTATGGGGGTGGTGTTCTGGGCCTCGTCAAGGATGGTGTAGGCGTCCGAAAGTGTTCTGCCTCTCATGAAAGCAAGCGGCGCTATCTCGATAACCTGATTATCCAAAAAGCGTCTCATGCGTTCGGCTGGGATCATGTCGGAGAGCGCATCGTAAAGCGGACGCAGGTATGGATCAACCTTCTCCTTCAAGTCCCCTGGAAGGAATCCAAGGGATTCCCCAGCCTCAACCGCTGGTCGGGTCAGGATGATGCGGTCGATCTGGTCGTTTGTGAGCGCCTCGACCGCCTTGGCAACCGCGAGATAGGTCTTGCCAGTTCCTGCCGGCCCGATGCTGAAGGTTATCGAGTTTTCATCTATACTTTTTATGTATCTTTGCTGATGCTCGGACTGGGGGCGAATGACCTTGCGCGGGGTGTAGATCACGCCCTCTTCCTGTTCGCTTCGGTTACGGGGCTTCCGCACGCCTTCCGTCTCGGCAAGCACTATCTCCGGGGTAATGATTCTTCCTGAGCGTATCATCCTACAGAGGCGTCCCACGAGGTCGACAACCTTGTCTACCTCGGCATCCTTACCCTCGAGGGTGAGCTTTGTTCCCCTTGCCACAATCTGTACGTCAAAGTTTCCTCGCAGGGCACGCAAATTCTCCTCCCCCACCCCTGTTAAAAGCAGGGGATCAACGTCCTTCATCTTCAGGATACGTCGTGACATGGGTCAAGGGAAGATGGGAAGAGGGGAAGACTAATTCGTCTTCCCCTCAATAATCATATCGGGCTTAACGCGGAATAACAAAGACTTGGTTTGGATAGATCAGATCCGGATCATTAACCTGATCCTTGTTGGCTTCGTAGATTGCCGGCCACTTGGAGCCGTCTCCGTAGACCGCTACAGAGTTGGCGATCTTCCACAACCAGTTGCCCGACTTCACCTTCCATTCGTTGACGCCGGGTATAAAGAGTACCCAGCCCGGATAGATCAGATTGGGATCGGAGATCAAGTCGTTGTTTGCCTCGTAGATTACCGGCCACTTGGAGCCGTCATTGTAGACGTATTCATCGGCAGCGATCTTGTAGAGATAGTCCCCGGGCTTAACGGAGTAACGACCCCAGTAGCGAGGCTGCGCCTCGAGCTCGGCAAGACGCGCTTCAAGATCGGCGATCCTGACGTCCAGAGTAGAAACCTCGTCCTTTAAGGCGTTAACCTTTGGTTCAACGTTGACGATTCCTTCTTCAGCAGCCGCCTCACGGATATTGCAGGTCTCTAGCTGCGCTTCCGCGTCCTTTTTCTTCATCTTGGCGCCATAGGCCACACCCGCGAACGCGACGAGGCCCACCATTACCAGAAGCAATAACTTCTTCGCCATGGGTCCTCCTACTTCACTTCGGTTCGCTCGGGCTTGCCACCTGTGCCACGGGACGGCTTGGCGCTCTCAAGCTCGGCGATTTTTTGTTCGAGTTCCTGGATGCGCGTCTCTTTGGCGGTCTTATCAGACTGAAGCGTTTGGAGCTGCGACTCGAGGCTGGCAAGCCTTGCTTCGGCATCGTCAGCTGCTTGACACGCGGCTTCCATATCGGCGATTAACTGCTTGGAGGCTCCGCAACCCGCAAGCAAGCCAAGTCCGAAGACGACCAGCACACCCAGTGCGATAAGTCGCTTGTGCATTTGCACCTCCTTTAATTTAATCATGTGCGACTATTATAGAGCCAGACAATAGTTTGTCAAGAGCAAATGCTTCTATTCGGTTTGTTTTTCCGTAACTTCCTGATTCCCGCTGCAAACCTCGTAAAGCTCTATTCGTAGGATAATAAGCCGGGAATCCATGAATGTCAAGGGGGCGCGGGGAGATGGTTACCGGGGTTACACAGACCTAATGGAAGGTAGCGATCTCACTGCGCTCCTTGCAATGACACCCACTCCTTAATCCTCCCCCATCAAGGGTGAGGAGACAAGGAGTCATTTTAAGCTCGTAGGGGCCGACCTTTAGGTCGGCCCGCCTTCCTCCAACATAAGATTACTTCCCCGCCGGAACAATAAGTTATTGCGGGCTTCATCCCCCCCCTCCTTCTCGACGATCTCAATCCCCTCTTGCCTGGCAACGATGTGTTGACTATGGGCAGTCTCAGGATAAGCAGTCTTCTTGACAGGATGCGTGTTACGGGTAAACTGCAGTCGGCATGAAGCAAAACATCTTTGACGCCATCGCCGGCTCCATGGGAACGGCCCTCCCAATCATCCTCGGCATCTACGCCATAGGCGCGTTATTCGTGGGCCAGGTTTCTTTCAAACAGTCAACAATGGTGCAGGGGTTCTGGCGATTCTGGGGCTGGCAGATTCTCGGTCACGTTGTCTCGGCCACCGGCGTCTTTGCCTACACCTGGCTCATCAAGCTCACCTCCATGCATCTGGCATTCGCGGTGTACGGCGGTCTGGGGTTCGTTGCCGTGCAGGTATTTGGTGCATGGCTCATCTTCAAGGAACGTATAACCGTGGGCCAGTGGATCGGTGCCTTCCTTGTCTTCGCCGGAATAGTCCTCATCGCCCTCACCCGTCCGGGCCCGACCGGCAACTAGAATTCATTGACAACCTGAGCTTCTTGGGCTAAACTTGCCTCATGAATCCCACACTTAAGATATTCATGACGGCAGGCATCGCCGTAGTGGCTTTGGCTGCCCTGGCCGCGAGCCAGATAGGTTTCAAGTACGCATCGGGTGCGCAGAACTTCAAGATAACCATCCTTTGGTTTTTGGCCGCCGGTGTTGCCGGAACCGTATCCATGGTCCTTTACACCATCATGCTGCGTTTCGTTCTCGGTCGGCTACGCCGTGCTCTTCGGCCTGGGCTTTGTAGTAGTGCAGGTGGTTGCGGCGAAGCTGATCTTCAAGGAGTCAATCTTCCCGGTGCAGTGGATCGGCGGCGCGGTGATGGTCGCCGGGATTTTGATGATAGCCTTCGGTGCGCAGAAGGGGTGATCCGGGCCGTTACACGTGCGATCATCCTGGCGATAGACCGCTCGCTCATACGCCGCTACGGGATCTTTGAGTTTTCCTCGAACCCCTCCTCGATCCTGAGAGTATCATTCGAGCACAACAAGAAGGATCGTGTGCTTTCCGGTGGATTCCGTGTCGCTTTAGGAGAAAAGGTTCTGGCCGTTCATCTCCGCAACGAATACGTGCCTTCCTTTTCCACGTGGGGGGCGGACCTCGGTTGGGCCAAGCGGTTCCTCCGGCTCTTTACCGAATCCTTAGTCGAGCTTGCCTTCTTCATTCGCGACGACCCTCGTTGCATGGATATCCGGCTTATCTGGGGTACGACCCTTCTCTTTGCCGAGCCTCGCAGGATGGCCCGCAGATTCGGATTCCGGCTTGAACGTATCGAAGGAAAGAACGCATGGCAGAGCTTTCTTCTCTTCTGGCCCAGGCTCTTTGCGTTTGCCCTGATATGGGCTTTCAATCCACGCCGCCTGAAAGGCAACGCCTTAAGCCGGGGTCGTCTTTACCGTCTCTGGTGGCCTCGAAAGGGCTTTGCGGCCTTGACTTCCGACAAATCCTCGCATCAGTGGTGAGGAAGGCCACACCGGTAAGGTTGTGTTGATGAGGCAGGGGTCTCAGGGCTTTTCTGTTCCGAGGTCGGCCTCTTCTTTCTTTTTGGGTTTGGCAAAGAAGAACTCCGTCGCAAGAAGTAATGTCACGGCTACGACGATGGCGCTGTCGGCTATGTTGTAGGTAGGCCAGCGCCAGGTGCGAATCCCCATGCTTATCCAGTCAACCACGTATCCGAGTCTTACGCGATCTATGAAGTTGCCGAAGCCTCCGCCAAGGATCAACCCCAGAAGTACCGTAATTAACTTGGTCTGGGGGTGAAGGAGAAGGTAGATAACGAATCCAACCGCGAGCAACGGCAGGATTATGTAAAGCCACTGGGGGCCGAACGAAAGGCTGAACATCCCCTTATCGTTATGGGCAAGGGTTATTTCCAACAAGGGATCGATCAGCGTTACCCACTCATTAAGATTAAGGTTGGCTACGATGAGCACCTTGGAGATCTGATCCAGAAGCAGGACGGCGGCCATCGCGATCACTGCCGTTACCCACTGCCTCCATGATGCCCACTGCCGCTTCTTTTGGGGCTTTTCGTGTCTGGATTTATCTTTCTCGAATACTTTCTTCGGCACCTTGGATTTTGGTGTATGTTTTGAAGTCGACACCGGCTCAGTACTCGAAGTCGCCTTCGTCGAGGATGTAGTTTAAGGGGTTGACCGGTTTGCCTGCAACCCTTACCTCGTAGTGCAGATGTGTGCCTGTGCTGCGTCCGGTTGCTCCCATGGCTGCGATGACCTGACCGCGCGAGACCTGCTCGCCCGGCCTTACGTAGAAAGCCGAGATGTGGGCATAGAACGTCTCGATCTCGTTCCCATGATCCAGCTTGACACACAGCCCATAACCGGAGCGAGCGCCCGTATACGAGACCACCCCGTCAGCGGTTGCGATAATCGGGGTGCCGGGAGCGTTCGAGATGTCAACGCCGTTGTGCATCCTCGGACGTTTGGTGAAGGGATCTATACGGTAACCGAATCCCGAGCACTGCCAGCCGTTGCAGGGCCGAATCGAAGGGGTGTGGTCTCGAAGAAACTTGTTTTTCTTGAGTTTCTCCTCGATCTCTAAAAAGCTTTCCTTCTGATACTTTGCCCTGCGCAGGAGTTCGTCTACCGTGGCGGATATCTCGGTTACGTCCTGATATTGTTTGCTTTTTATCTGCTCCAACGCGAGCAGCTCTTTATCCTTTCTCTTTTCTCCGCCCACGCCAAGTTCACGAACATCCTTGGGCAGGACCTCCATATTGGCCTGGACCCGAAGTTGGAGGTCGTGCTTACCAAGTAGTCCGAGCAGGGTCTTGAGGGAATCGATCTGTTCGTTGAGCTCTTCGTACTGAGTCTGGAGGAGCTTGTTGTTTTCTTCAAGGTGGACCAGTTTGTCGTAGTCAACTTGTTCCGTAACACGTGAAGTTATGGAAAGACCGGCGAAGCCTATAAGGAAGGTGAAAGCGACCGCAACCGCCAGTAGCACCCATCGTGGTACGGCCAGTTGCGTTACCTTGCCCCGTGATCCCTTCTCGATTAAGAAGTTGATACGCTTAGACAGCCAAGGGATGACACGCTTGAACATCACAGTAAGTATATAACAAACCGGGAATGTTGTCAAGAGCTAAATAGCTTATCTCACAAGTCCTTCAAAATCAAAGGGTCACAAAAGGCTGTCGTTTTGATAGGATTTAGTGGTTCGCTGGTTTTCCACGCGATTTGATTTTGTGTTTTTTGGATACAGGTACAGCATCAAAAAGGCATATAGATACGTTCGAATCGAGTTTTTACACTTCCTCTGAGGCTTAAAAGCCTATCTGTCTGGAGTTCTCTTTACGGAGGAGGTAGTTTATGGGATTGACGGCCTTGCCTGCGATTCTTACCTCGTAGTGAAGATGTGTTCCGGTGGAGTGTCCGGTGTTGCCCATGCCGCCTATTACATCGCCGCGTAAAACCTGTTGTCCAGGTTTGATATAGACGGCTGAAAGATGGCCGTACCGCGTCTCGATCTGGTTGCCGTGATCTATCTTTATCATCCGGCCGTATCCTGATATGAATCCTGCAAAGGTAACGGTGCCGTCGGCTGTAGCCACGATAGGTGTGCCTGAACTATTGGCTATGTCAACGCCGGGGTGCATCTTTGGACAGTGAAGAAAGGGATCGATTCGATACCCGAAGCCGCTGGTCAAGTATCCGGCCGCAGGGGCGATGGATGGTGTATGGTCTCGAATATAGTCATCTTTTTTGAGTTTCCTATCGATCTCTGCGAAGCTTTCCTGTTGGTATTGGGTCTTGCGCTGGAGTTCATCGACGGTTCGGGTAAGTTGACTGGCTTTTTCGTAGTATGGACTGCGTATCTGGAGCAGCTCGATCATCTCGGGGGACTGGACTGCTGGACCACCGATACCCAGCTTGCGGACATCCGGGGGTAATACTTCCATACCTTTCTGGATGCGGAGCTGAATGTCGTGCCGGTCCATGTAAGCCAGTAACGTTGTCAAAGAATCGGCGGATTTTTCAAGACCCGCAAATCGCCTCAGGATCTCTTGATTTGCTCGTTCCAGCCGGCTTAATTTGTTGTGGAAGAGCGCACTTTCCAGGCCATAAGCACCTGCACCGACTGCGAGCGAGATCACGAGGAGAGAAATCGTTGCACAAAGCCACCTGGGTGCGGCGAACCGTCGGACTTTGCCGGTGTTTCCGGCATCAATAAGAATCGAGATCCGCCTTGAAAGGGCTTTTTTGACACGCTCAAGCCACATAGACTAAAAATATACCCGAAGAAAAGAAGGGTGTCAATAGGGCAAACGCTGTATAGAGAAGAGATTGGTGAGGGCTGGACGGTTAAATAAGACTTTCGGCTATCTGCACGGCATTCAGTGCGGCTCCTTTGCGCAGATTGTCCGCACACAACCAGAAATGGATCATCCGCTCGTCCGCCGGGTCATTGCGAAGCCTGGCTACGTACACCTCGTCGGTGCCTGCGGCCTCGACAGGGGTGATTAACAGGTTATCCGGCAGGAGTTTGATGCTCGGGAACGAGGCCAGAGACTTTCCAATCGCCTTCAAATCCACCGCTTCTTCGAAGACGCAGGTCACCGAAAGCGAATGTCCCACCTCGACCGGTACCCGTACGCAGGTGGCGTGTACTGAAAACTCAGGATCACCTAAAATCTTCCTCGACTCCTCGCGCAGCTTGCGTTCCTCGGATGACTCGCCCGCCTCACTGAACGAACCGATCTGGGGTATCAGGTTGGCGGCAAGGGTATGTCCGAAGACCTCCCTTGCATCGGCAGGCATCTCCTGGTCCACGGTCAGGTACTCCCTCTGCAATCGGAGTTCCTCGATCGCCGCCTTGCCCGCCCCTGATGCGGACTGCAGAGCGGTAACCACCGTCCTTTGAGGTCTCGCCATCTTGCGGATAGCAGCCAGAGCCATAACGAACGGGATGGTGGTGCAGTTGGGATTGGCGACTATCCTTGAATCGGTAGTCTTAAGCACATCCCCGTTGACCTCGGGCACCACAAGCGGCACTCGGGGGTCCATCCTGAACACCTTGGATTTGTCGATTACCCATGCCTCGCCCTTGTAGTCCTTCAGCAGTTCCTGTGCCACATCGTCGTCCACCGAGCAGAAGAATACGTCGGCCAGCAGGTCCCAGTTATCACTGATGGTCATGACCTCAACCTCTTCCCCTTTAAACAGAATCTTCTCGCCCGCGCTGCGCTGTGAGGCAAAAAGGATAAGCTCCGATACCGGGAACCCCCTCTCTTCAAGTATCTTCAACGTAGTCCTGCCCACCAGTCCGGTGGCGCCGATGATTCCGACTCGCATACCTTATTCTAATCAACGGATGCTTTAGAGTCAAGTAACTGACTCAAGGAAAGTAACAGGTAGGATATTCCCCCTCCCAGGTGGACAGTGTGCCCCTTGGGGTGCCAATTTTACTGCACCCCATAGGGTAGTGGGATAAAGGGGGATGGGGAAGCAATAAGACACAGGCCGTTCAGTCAAGTTGAACTGCAGAGATATTGAGATTAGAAGATTTGAAGATACGAAGATTAAAAGATTGAAGATTAGATTGTGAGCGCGGGTTTAGTATGCCACCGTCGGGTGCCCCAACCCGCGGAGAACGGGAATGGCGGACTGGAAAGAGGCGGGAAATTGAGAAGGGGCCCCGGAGGGGTACGGGGGTGTTACGGGTGTTACGGGGGTGTTACGGGTGTTACGGGGGTGTTACGGGTGTTACGGGAGGCGGCGTACCTGCAGGCGGTAGAAGTTCTCTCCCTCCAATCGGCAGATGTAACCTAAATGCTTTCCGTCGGGCGAGAAAAAAACATAATTGAGCCAGCCCTCGTTCGGAGCCATAAGGGTAATCGCCTCGACGCTGCCGTCGCAGGAGCGGAGCCTGGGCGAAGGCCTGTCCCGAACCTCATCCCCAGGTGCCCGGTTCACGTCTTCATACACCAGCACCCAATCCTTGCCGGGCACGAACCGGAATGGGGCGGCGGATTCATACTGTAGTATATGGACATAGGATTTCACCGATTTCAGCAGCGACGGATCTGAAAGCGCCTCTGTCGGGATAAGAACGTGTTCGTAAGGGGGCAGGCGTTTGCATAGCCACTTGCGCAAGCGGGAGAACTGCTTGTAATAGTCCAGCACGAGCCAGCGTTTGTCGGGCGAGAGCTCCCAGTTCATCTCCCAGCCCGGTTTTTTGAACTTGCGCAGCTCGGATATTTCACGGGGAGGATTGATAAGATCGGATATTGCCGGGACCTGAACGAATCTGCTGGGTAAATTACATGCAGGGAATCCCCAGCTGTCAAAGGGACACAGAAACAATGCTTTACCTGAAGGTGCGAGGAATGACTCACTTGAAAAACGACAGTCATCTTCTAAATAATCACCAGTGGGTACTAGAAGTTCGGTATATGCTGAGTCGCAGGATTCCAGATCGCATACCCTAACCGAGCACCGTTTCACCTCGTAGTGTCGCAAGGGAATAAACTTATGTTTGGCTAGCTCGCGAAGAAAGCCGATTCGTGAAAATCGGGTAAGTCTATTGAGCAGTAAAAGGCCTCGAATTCGTTTATTCAATATCTCGGAATATTCTTCAGAAGAAACAATCCGGTCCTGTTCGACAATATAGCAATGGGAAGCGGTAAATTCAGCTATTGAATCAATCTCCTCGTAAAGCAGCCGGCCCTCGGCAGTGATCCTTATTCGCAGGCTAAGGTTAAGATCCTCAAGCTCAGGAGCCGGTATCCTGGCGACAACACGCATATCCCGCAGGTCAACCGCCAGGATTTCGTTCGAAGGGAGGTTAATTCTACCAAAAGAAACGATCCCTTTTTCAAGAATATTGTAACCGTAACCGGTGAAGAGAAGGATATACGGTAGCTCGACCTGTAGAATATATCCTTGCACTGCGGCAACTGTTCGCGGCTCAGAAGAGTGCACGTCCACTACGTAGAATAGCTCCATGCGGTCAGCCAGCATATTGTTGAACTGGAATTCGGGCAAAGTGCCTGAAACGTTAATCATCTCCACGTTTCCTACGTGCACCATCCGGCTGGTATCGCCTAAAGGCAAGGGGAATAGTATCCACCCCGGATGAAGCTGGTTTGAAAGACGATAACTGGCATTTATGTTTAAATCGAGAGAGTAAACCTCGTAGGTATTGCCGAGCGCTCGATACGGAGGCTCTCCGCCTGGAATGTTCAGAACGAGCGTATCGCAGGAGCCAGGATTTGCCAGAGGGTAGCGTCGCAGCATGACCCCCCAGTTGATCGAATCAACCCCGACAAAGGTAGCGACGTAGAGCAGGCTGTCAGTGAACCCAAGGATGTTTGACCACTCCCCGTATCTGTCGGGGATGGATAAAACAAGCGGCAGTTCGGCCTGCTCAGGTGGTTCCGATTTGGGACATCCCACAACTAAGGCCAGGCCTAGATAAAAAATGGCTACAATCCAGCCCCTTATCTTCATGGGTTATTTTAATTAGGAAACAAAGGTTGTCAACTCCTCGAAGGAGTCTTAAGCAACGACCGAGTGGTTGCACTCCATAGTCCTTGTGTCATTGCGAGGATGGCGAAGACATCCGAAGCAATCTCATAGCACAACGTTGAGGCATGAGATCGCCACGGGCACCTACGGTGCCCTCGCGATGACAATATCAATGGTTTGGAGTGCATCAACTATGCTTTACCCCACAAAAACACTATGTATTTTTGCGGGGACCCCAGTGTTGTCGCGGCAACGACTCGGTCGTTGCATTCCACAGAACGATTCCCCCTCCTTGGTGGAGTTCGTAGGGGCGTACCTCAGCGTGCCCCTTGGGATACTGCGTATTCCATAGGGTATCAGGTGCGCCCGAGATTGTTACATCCAGCGGGCCGACTTGAAAGTCGGCCCCTACTTCCTTTTGACCAGCTTAGGCATTGAACCCTGTCCAACTTTTGTCCAGCTTTTGACCACCTTTTGACCAACTTTTGACCAGCTTTTGACCAGCATTTGACCACCTTTTTTGTGACGAGTGCGATGTAAGGCTGACGGGTTCGTGGGGTGTTTTTCTGATTGACACACCATTCCAAACCCCGTATAATCACGA
This sequence comes from Caldifarciminota bacterium, assembly GCA_023128825.1. Lineage (GTDB taxonomy): Bacteria > Hydrothermota > Tepidihabitantia > B3-TA06 > B3-TA06 > B3-TA06. The sequence continues at coordinate 23,824 of JAGMDF010000077.1, forward strand.
ACTTTGAAGTTGAACCCCCAAAGGAGGCTGGATGTTCAAAATCGTTGAGCGGGAACGCGTAAATCCCGTAGTTAATAAGTTTGTAATCGAGGCTCCCATCATTGCCAAAAAGCGCGAGCCTGGACAGTTCGTTATCTTTCGTCTGCACGAGAAGGGCGAACGCATCCCCATCACCATCGCCGATGCTGATCCGGATGCCGGAACCATCACCGTTTACGTTCAGGAGCTGGGGAAAACTACATTCCAGATGGGCACTATGCAAGCAGGCGACGAGATAGCCGACGTGGTAGGCCCTCTTGGTAACCCTACATCAATAGAGAAGCTTTCAGGTGAGATGTTCGTGATCGCTGGCGGCGTTGGTGCCGCCGAGGTCCTGCCCATCGCCCGCAAGCACAAAAAGATAGGCAACAAAGTGGTTGCCATCCTGGGCTTTCGCTCCAAGGACATCGTTATCCTCGAGGACGAGTTCCGCTCTTTTGCGGACGAGGTTTATATCACCACCGACGACGGCTCCTATGGACGCGAAGGGTTCGTGACCACCGAGCTCAAGGAGCACCTCGATAAGGGCCGTAACATTGCCGAGATCCTCGCCGTTGGCCCGGCCATCATGATGAAGGTGGTCTCAGATTTGACCCGTCACTACAAGATCAAAACCATGGTATCCTTGAACTCAATCATGATAGACGCCACCGGCATGTGCGGTGTGTGCAGGGTGGAGGTGGGCGGCGAGACGCGCTATGCCTGTGTGCACGGCCCGGAGTTCGACGGCCACAAGGTCAACTTTGATCTCTTGCTCAAACGTCTGGCTTCGTTTAAGGAAGAGGAGAAGATTTCACTTGAACGCTACCAGGCCGCGGTAGGAGGCGAAGATGGCTGACGCAAAGATCCCGCGCCAGGCCATACCCAAGCAGACGCCAAAAGACCGCGTCAAGAACTTCAACGAGGTCGCTTTAGGCTACACCCCTGAACTCGCTCAGCTTGAGGCTCAGCGCTGCATCCAGTGCAAAAAGCCGTTCTGCATAGAGGGCTGCCCGGTGGAGATAGACATTCCGGCGTTCATCAAGCTCATCAAGGAAGGCGACTTCGAGGGTGCTCTGGCCAAGATCCGCGAGACCAACCTTCTGCCTGGGGTATGCGGCAGGGTATGTCCCCAGGAGGAGCAGTGTGAGAAGGTGTGCATCATGGCCAGGCGGTTTGAGCCGGTGGCCATTGGTCGTCTGGAGCGTTTCGTGGCCGACTGGGAGATCCAGCAGAACAAGATGGATCTGCCTGAGATCGCGCCTCCTACCGGTCACAAGGTAGCGGTGGTGGGCTCCGGCCCTGGCGGACTTACCGTGGCCGCGGACTTAGCCAAGCTCGGTCACAAGGTTACCCTGTTTGAAGCCCTTCACAAGCCGGGCGGGGTACTGGTCTACGGCATCCCCGAGTTCCGTCTTCCCAAGGCCATCGTGGCCCGCGAGTGCCACATTCTGGAAGAGATCGGAGTGGATATCCGTACCGATTTTGTGGTGGGCCGAACCGCGAGCGTGGACGAACTCTTCGAGATGGAATACGAGGCGGTTTATCTCGGACTGGGAGCCGGTCTTCCCTGGTTTATGAACATCCCTGGCGAGAACCTGGTAGGGGTCTATTCGGCCAACGAGTACCTTACCCGAATCAATTTAATGAAGGCCTATAAGTTTCCTGAGTACGATACCCCTATCCGGGTAGGCGACCGGGTAATCGTTGTCGGCGGCGGCAACGTGGCCATGGACTCGGTGCGCTCCAGTCTGCGTTTAGGTGCCAAGGAAGCCCATATCATATACCGCCGCTCCCGCAAGGAGATGCCGGCACGTAACGAGGAGATAGAGAATGCGGAGGCAGAAGGGGTCGTATTCAACTTCCTTGTAAACCCGGTGCGCTACATCGGCAATGAGCAAGGCAGGGTCAAGCAGGTTGAACTTTTGAAGATGGAACTGGGCGAGCCCGACGCCTCGGGTCGCCGCAGGCCTGTGCCCATCGAAGGTTCGGAGTACATAATGGATATTGACACCGTAGTGGTCGCCATCGGCAACGGGGCTAATCCCTTGGTTCCCTCCTCCACCCCTGGTCTTGATACCAACAAGTGGGGCTACATAGTGGCCGATACCGAGACCGGAAAGACCACCAAGAAAGGGGTTTGGGCAGGCGGCGACATCGTCACAGGTGCCGCAACCGTCATCCTGGCCATGGGCGCGGGCCGCAAAGCCGCCAACTCCATACACGAGTATTTGACGACCGGTGAATGGTAGAAAAAACCACAGATGAGAACTCCATAAGGTCGTTCTCGCCATAGGCGTGCGCAGATTACGCGGATTTAATCGTAGGGGCCGACCTTAAGGTCGGCCTTTGTTCTCCTTGAAGGTTGTTGACAATCTCTCTATATTTCTTATAGTTAGGAGAGGAGACAAGCTAAACGATCATGATTGGTAAATATCATCGTTCGTATTGTAGAAACTGCAATTTAATCTGGGGAAGGCAAGCCATTGGGCGTGTACTCAAATGCACCCAATGTGGTAGCCCCCTTGTTCTAAAATCCTTTAACCCTTGGTTTAAGATTCTAGGTGGTGTAGCAATAATAGGCGCATCTGTTGCGATTATATTTATGGAGTGGGTGCCTTTAATATGGATAGGAGGATTTATTCTCGGGCCTGTTTTAATCTTTAATGCAATAAAGAATCAGTCAAGAATAAGGAAGTTGGATGATGGAAGGAAAGCAACCCAAAAAGTTAGTGGCAAAGCAAGAAGAAGTGAAGTAAAAGGTAGTTGGAAAGAATACAAAGAACCCAAGAGTAAAAGTTCACCTGTTGAACAGACGAAATACATAACTATAACCTGTGGCAAATGTTTCGGCAAGATGAGTGTTCCTAAAGGTAAAGGATTAATCAGAGTTACATGTCCGCATTGTTCAGCAAAGTATACTGTTAGAACATGAGCATGTAGTACGAACCTTCAGGTTCGCTTCCTGTGAATCTCCCCTACCCTATGAGGTGCAGTAAAATTGGCACCCCAAGGGGCACACTGTCCACCAGGGAGGGAAAGCCCTCACCCTACCCCCTCTTGGTGGTACTATTCCCTGTAGCAAAGCTTGTTAAGCCCTGACTTGACTTTCCGGTAAACCAGTGTATACTTGGTTATGGAAGAGGGACAGAAGTCGGTCAAACAGAGGCACCTTCACTGGCAAGCGTACACATGGATAGTGGGCCCGCTTTTACTTCTTCTTTTCATTAAGATTCCCTTTCTTCTCGAATTGTTGGACTTTGAATATTATAACTCCATAATCTTATTTGACTCTCCGCCGTTCCTGAGGTTTATCATGCTGTTTTTATTTTTTCTCTATGTGACGTTGGCCCTTGCTTCAGCGGTAATACTACTGATACACTCCAAGACAGGTTACGTGCTTTCCCTGAATGCGTTGGGGGTCTCCACCGGGATGTTCGGTTACGGAATCTTCTACTATACTAACGTCAGGATATCTTCTACGTATCTTACAGGTACGATAGTGGTTCTTCTGGTAAACACCGTCTTGTGGTTCTACTTCCTCCTTAGGCGACGCAAGTACTGGGCCTAGATTTTATTCCTTCTGATCGAAAGCTAGCATGTAGTGCGAACCTTCAGGTTCGCTTCCTGTGAATCTCCCCTTCCCTATGGGGTGCAGTAAAATTGGCACCCCAAGGGGCACACTGTCCACCAGGGAGGGGGAATTTTACACCCCACGAATCTGCTCCGCAGCTTCGCACCCTTGAGGGGTACAGGCGGGGACCCCAAGAATCCTAATGAATGTTGCAACAACGCGGTTGTTGCACTCCAAATAATTCACCGTATAATCTCCCAAACACGGAGGGAGTAACATGAACGTTTTGGTTTTGACAATAACACTCATCTCCGCCCCGTGGCACTTCGGGCTGGAGGCAGGCTACAGCGCAGGGCTTTACGCCATGGAGCCTGCACAGGGTACGTACCTGAATCCCAACACCCACGTTTACGTGGAGGGCAGTCGGCCGGCTATCCCGCCTCCCGGATTCTTCCATCTGGGCATCTCGCTTGAAGACGAACGCTCCATCGGTTTTGCCCTAGACATCGTCACCCATTACAAGAACTACACGGTTACCGTGCTGGTGGACAGCCTCGATAACCTGGGTGTACCTTATCTCCTACCATCCCGCATCGATACCACTGCCCAGGTTCCTTACCTGCACACCCAGTTCGCCTGGGGTATCCAGAAGACGTTGAGCGCCGCCGAGGGCCGGGTGCTCTTCCCTCTCGGTCTGCAGTTAACCAACAACTGGTTCATCCCTGCCGCTAGCGACTCTCTGGTGAACCAGTATGTCAATGATCTCAGCAAGGATATCCCGCGCATCATCGAGTTTTACAACAACCCCGAGGAAGCGATCAAAGAGATCATCGAAAACGAAAGCCGTATGGGGATGCGGCTTAACCTCGGTCTCCAGGTGGCGGCGGTCAAGGTCCCCCACTTCAGCTGGCTCTTCGGCCTCGGCTTAGACTGGAACATCTTTTTCAGGCCGAACGCGAACGGCAAGGTCTTCTACCCGGAGTTCTGGCTCTCCACCGGGTTCAGGTTTTAATTCACCCCTATGGCTTCTCCGGGAGTTGTCATTGCTCCTGTGATTCCAAGAAAGGGGTGCTCAAATTGCGATCTTTTAACCGCAGGTTAAAAGGAGCATGTGGTATTGACAACTTCCAGGTTCAGCCTTATAGTTACTTTATTGAAAAGGAGGCGTGCATGCCTAGAAGAATGGGTATAGCGCTCATATTGAGCGTATGTCTTTTGCCAGCTTTGGCAAGCGCAAGCTATCGTCTTGGTGTGGGAATCCATGGGGATGGTATCTCCGGCGGATTGGAGTTCCGCATCTGGGCTCCTGTGGGTGAGAACTCCTCACTCTTCATCGCCCCCCACGGATTCGGGATGTATTACTTCAGTGGCAATGATGAAGCGGATAACGGGGGAGAAGGCTTCTGCAGTGTGGGACTCAGGATTGGAGTTATGCGATTACCCGACAACTGGATCTCTCTTTTCTTCGGGATAGGCGGTGGATACACCTACGATAGCTGGTGGTACGGCAGCCAAAGCCGGGATTTCGGCGGAAGGCTTTTCGCCGGGATTTCCGTGGCGCCATTCGATATAATAAGCCAGGAGATCGACTTACTTGAATGGACAAAGGCATTGAAAGGCTTGCGCGTTGAGATCAACTCCGGCTTCCAGTACCGTAACTATTACCACAGATACAGGGAGTGGATCGGTTTTGATGAGGATAACGGAGAATACATATACGAGTGGAAAAAGGATAGTGGTCACTACTTTGCGTTGCCTGATATCGGTGCAGGCATCAGCTTCAACTGGTAGGGAGAAGCCATGTATAAGTTAAGAGCGATTTTGTTTCTGGCCGTCTTTGGACTGGTTGCCTCAAGCTTTGCCGGGCAGGCGGTAGGCATGCAGGCCGACATGGCAGGGCAGGGGTTCTCCTACCGTCTTCTTTCCAGATCCGGCCTGGGTGCCGAGATCGTAGGCCGGGGTTGGTACGACATGGGAGATTCAACCTACACGGTGGCAGGCGAACTACGGCTACTCAAGTTCTTCAATCCTCATGAGAGATTTAGCATCTATGTGGGATTAGGCGCAGGAGCCTGGCGGTTCAAGGAACGTTATACAGTGTGGTGGGGGGATGATGACGAGGAGTATCAGGAAGAGGAGCGTCTGCGTACCCAGACCGGTATCTCCACGGTGGGACTGGTTGGTCTTGATGTTACCCTTCCGAATCTGGGAGAGTGTTCCGGCATCTCGGTGGCGCCCGAGATTCAATTCGGATACTACACAATGCCGGTTCGGGTCTACGACATGGAGAGGGGCGAGTCTTTGGAGTACTATGCCCCGCGTCGGTTCATCTCCCCTGGCGTAGGCATAGGATTTAGGTACTTCTTTTAATGCCTCTTTTGCCCCCTGGGGCAAAAGATCGCAATGGGTTTAAAAACCAACCTTCAGGTCAATGCTCCTGGAATTTATACCTTGACAATCTGTCCTCACAGCCTATTATCCCTGTATGAAGAATCAGCGATTCAACAAAGCAATAAAGAAGGCTTTCGGCTGCGCTAAAAAGTTCTTTGACTACGCAGACATCCTCTACGAGCGAGTTGAAAAGACCGAGGCCAAGACCATAGGCTCCCAGACCTTCATCACACCCCTTTCGGTGAAGGCCAGGGTGCAGATGCGGTTCTTGCGGGACGGGAAAAAGGTCTCTTTGAAGATCGGCGATCTGGATGAGAAGGTTCTCTACCAGGCTGTCGAGCGTGCCAAAGGGCTGTGGCGCACAGCCAAAAAGCCCAAGGTTGGTGTCAAGCTCGCGCCAATACCCAACCCCAAGCGCAAGGAATACAGAATCAAACCCGGCTACGATCTGGCCAAGGCCGATCCCAAGAAGGTGATCAATGCAGTTTTGAAGGGTGTCCGTCAGATTGCCGACGCCTTTGAGCGGAAGTACGCAGCCCGCGGCGTCAAGATAAACCCCGAGGTCTGGTTCTATGCCCAGAACGAGGAAAAGATCATCGCCGACTCCAAGGGCATCTACAAACGTCAGACCGTGCCCCGCAGTTTCCTTCAGGTACACACCAAAATCAAAGATAAGAAAGGCAAAACCACCCAGACGCGCGTCCGTATCGGAGACATCAAGGGTCTGGAGGCGCTGCTCGAACCCACCAAGCAAGGCTACAGGCTCAACCCCTACACCAAGGCCCAAATCAAGGACTGGATCGAGAAGGCGGTTGATCTCCTGGACGGCGTCTCGCTTTCCGCCGAGGAGATCGCCCGGATGGATCACTTTGTTCTGGATTTCAACACCCTTGGTGTATTCGTTCACGAGGCGCTGGGTCACAACTTTGAGGCCGATGGGGTCAAGTCAGGTTCCTCCGGGGTGGCCGATGCAAAGGGCAAGCCCCTGGGTATGGTGGCGGCAAAGGCCGTTGACATCCTGGACGGCCCGCCGGTTGACATCAAAACACGCAAGCCCGACTACAGCACCGGTTTTGGAACCGAGCTTATAGACGATGAAGGGGTCGAGGTCAAGGTTAAGGTACTGGCCAAAAACGGCAAGGTCAAGGAATTCATCTATAACCGGGAGACCGCGGCCTACTTTAGTAAGCGGCCAAACGGCGGCGCTTATTCCCAGCTCGGCGATCAACAGATATGCCGCATGTCCAATACCTATCTCGTTCCCGCCGATCCTAAAATCGTCCGCAAAGACCTCAAGGACCTTATCCGCGACATCTCCTATGGAGTGATACTTCAGGGAACCCTGGGCGGAGCGGTATCAAAGGACGGGATGTCATCATCCATCCAGATCGGATACCTTATCCAGAACGGCAAGGTAACCAAAACGGTCAACCCTTCCAACTTCTCCGGCAAGAGCATGTACGCCCTGCGGTACGTTGACGGCTGCGCAGGCGAGCTCAGAACCGACGACATAGGCTTCTGCGGCAAGGACGGTCAGCACCGGCCTGTAGGCGACGGCGGTCCGCGCTGGACACGAATCAAGACCAACCCCTACGTGCAGTTAGCGGTGCAAGGAGGTTCATGATGTTTTCGGAAATCCGCAAGACACTGGAAAAGCTCTCCGCAAAACACAAGATAGACGACTTTGAGATCGTCCTCTCCCGCGGGGATAACACCTCGTTCAACATCGAACAGCGCGATCTGACCATCTCCTCCGAGGTGGGTATCGCCACCATGGGCCTGCGGCTAATGAAGCAGGGCAAGCTGACCTATGCCTCGACCACCGTGTTTGACGAGTCCTCGCTTGAACACGTAATCTCAGCCGCCCTTGCCAACCTCGAGCCCACCGCGCTTAAGGGGTTCGCTCTCATACCCGAAGGACTCTCATCCGATAGAGCCGACGCCGAGATCGTCAACCTGGTGGCCAGGCCAAAGGTCTTGCGCGATCTGCTATCTAGCACGGTCAGGAACACATGGGAGAAAGGCAAGGGCTGCTTTGAGCGGCTCAACGGAAACGGCAGCGTCTTCCACGGCGAAAGCTGGGTCTATACCGCCCACAGCAGCCAGCCTGCATATCAACGCTTGACCGCGTTCTCCGCTTACATAGACCTTGACAGCCGGGACTTTGAGTTCCTCGTGGGGCGCAAGCTGCCCAGGATTCAAAAGATAGAAAATCTGGGTGTCGAGGTGGCGAAGAGGCTGCCAAAAAAATCCCTGAAACCGGCTGATGTCGGAGCCAAGGGCGGCCTGATAGACGTCATCATCCATCCCATGTGCCTTCAGGGGATATTCAATACCCTGGTGGCCGAGCAGATATACGCATCCAACAAGTTGGCCGGGCTTTCCCGCTACAAGGTCGGCGAGAAGCTCGCCTCTACCAAAGTAACCATCTATGACGACGCCACCCACCCCGACCTTTTGTCATCCGCGCCCACCGACAACGAAGGCGTCCCCTCCCGGCGCAACGTTTTGTTCGACAAAGGGGTGTTCAAGACCTTCCTTTACGACGCCGAAACCGCGGCCCTGGATAAGAAAAAATCCACCGGCAGCGGGATGCGCAGGCCGGTTCTTGCAGAGGATACCCACGAGGCGCCGGTCAGGCCTGCCCTGCGTTCGCTTGTGATGGAGCCGGGTAAGGTAAAGGTCAAGGATATGGTTAAAGGTATCAAGAAAGGCCTTTTGCTGAAGTATCTTTTGGGTCTGCACACTGCGGATAGGGTCACCGGGGCTTTCTCGAACACCGCATACGTGAGCTACGTTATCTCCAACGGAAAGATGGTCGCCACCGCCGAACCGGGCACCTGGGCAATGCGGGGCAACGCGCTGGAACTTTTGAAGAACATCACCGCCATCTCTGCGGAACGTTTCAACATGGGCACAGCCCTTCTGCCATGGGTGAAGACCAGGTTGGCGGTAGGGTAGTTTAACCACAGATGAGAACTCCTGAGGAGTCGTTCTCGCCACAGGCGTTCGCGGATTACGCAGATTAAGTAGGGGCACGGCATGCCGTGCCTTACGTTATTATCTTACGTTCATTTTTCCGAAGACTGAACAGGGGTCCCCAAAGCTTTGCGAGAGCAAAGGTTTGGGGTGAAAAACGTAGGGGCCGGTCTTTAGACCGGCCCGAAACTTTTATGGAGCGCGATGACCGTGTCATTGCATATTGATTTGCAACCCGCAACTTTCTAAAGCTTCATCCTGGCTGTGAACGGAGGGAACTTGTAACCCACACCCACCGTGAAAAAGGGATATCCGTTACCGTCCTCGAAATAATCCACAAAAGAGTTCATCTCAGCGCCTGCAAAGATTGACCAGTGAGGAGAGATGTGAGCGGTGGCGAACGCGTCAAGAAATCTGGGGTAGTTCGGGTCACCAAAGGCTATAAAATAGGTCTTAGCTCCCAGAGTAAACCACTCTTTTTTGCCTATTCCTAATAGAACGACCGGTGAAAAGGTGGGCTGGATCCATGTGGAGTTAATCTCCAGCCTTACCGCAGGGGTGAATATCCATACGGGAAGAGCCGCATGAATGCCTAAACCGATGTCCGCGTATCCAATGTAGGCCGTGTTAAGGCCAACCGCGGCTCTTGCGTAGGGTTTTAAAAAATGCTCTATACCGTAGCCTATCTCACCGTCGCAGCGTATCCCGATACCGTACATGGGGCCGGCGTCAAACAGCGGCACCACGGTGGAGTGCAGCCCTGCTCCGGTATTAAGCTGCAATCCCGGCTCAATGCGCGCCGTGCCGTAGTATGGGGAGACGCAGCGGGTCATCCATATCACTCCGATAAGGATAAGTGAGAGGGTGATGAGGTGTATTTTCTTTTGCATAAAGCCTCCTTCTAATCAAAAGAATACGTAGACCGGTCGATCTGTCAAGATAAACTGTGTGGAACAGACTCTCCAGTCTGTTCAGTGATATAAAAGCACAGGCTGGAGAGCCTATGCCACATCTTCCTCTTGAGAGGGAGGATAGTAGGGGCGACTCATACCCTATGAGATGTACAACATCTCAAGGGGCAGGCCCTGAGTCGCCCCTACCTTAGATATTCACTTCACAAAATCTCGCGATGACACCCTCTCCTACACCTTCCCCATCAAGGGGGAGGAAATCATATGCTCCTTTTTACCTGGCGGTAAAAAGATCGCAGTATAGAACTGTCCTGGGGGTCCCCGCGGCGTTGCGAAGCAACGACGGGGGGCAAGATTGACATTCCTGCTTATCTTCCTATAATCACGGCTAATGGAACAATCTCCTGCGGTGAGCCAGAAGCTCTACTACAAGCGCGAAAATCCCTACCTTCCCATGCCTATGAGAATCAAAGACATACGCGTGGAATCCGAGGACGGGACGCTCAAGACGTTTGACCTGGGGTTCGTAAATCCAGAAGACAAGGAGGCTTTCCGCTTCCTTCCCGGGCAGTTTTGCGAGGTTTCTATCCTGGGGAAAGGCGAGGCCCCTTTCGGCATCGCCTCCTCGCCTACAGAGCAAGACTACGTGCGCTTTACCGTAAACCGAGCAGGGCTGGTTACCAACACCATGCACCAGCTCGAAGTCGGCTCACCCATAGGGATGCGCGGCCCTTTAGGCAACTGGTATCCTTTGGAACGCTTCAGGGGTTCGAACCTGGTAATCGTTTCCGGAGGGTTCGCGTTCACCACGCTGAGATCGGTAATCCGCTGGCTTATAGATGGCCACCGGGCAGACTACAAGGACGTTACCGTTATCTACGGTGCGCGCACCCCGGGTATGCTGCTCTATAAAGAAGAACTTGCCGAGTGGTCCAAGCGCGACGATCTGCCCATCCACCTGACCGTAGACACCGAGTCCCAGGGCTGGGACGGTCTTGTGGGTTTCGTTCCAACCGTCACCGAGAAGATTGCCCCAAGCCCGAATAATGCTCTGCTTTTAATGTGCGGGCCGCCGGCGATGATCCGCTACACCCTGCCGGTGGTCACCAAGCTGGGGTTTGCGCCGAATCAGATCTACACCTCGCTTGAACGCCGCATGAAGTGCGGGATCGGCAAGTGTGGGCGTTGCAACATCGGGCCGTACTACGTGTGCAAGGACGGACCTGTGTTTTCGCTGGCTCAGGTCGAAGGTCTGCCTCACGAATACTAGTGCGACCGCTGTCGCCTAGGAGGAATTTTGGAAGATATGAAGAAGCCGGATCAGCCGAACGAAGGAACTGACCAGCAGTCGGTGGATGAAGTTACAAAGTCAGAGGAGCCGAAGGTGATTCGGTTTGAAGACCTTGACCCGAACTTCAAGTACGAGATCCAGGCCGAGCCTTCGGGGGAGTTCATAACCCGGTGCTACGCGTGCGGAACCTGCACCGCTTCCTGTCCGGTCCGCTCAATCGAAGAGACCTTCAACCCCCGACGCATTATCCACATGGCGCTTCTGGGAATGAAGAAGGAAGTGCTATCTTCCGAGTTCGTGTGGCTCTGTTCCACCTGCTATGCCTGCTACGAGCGCTGTCCCCAGGACGTGCGCATCACCGAGATGATGAACGCATTAAAGAACCTTGCGGTCAAGAACGGCTACATCCATCCCGCGTTTACCGCTCAGATAGACCTTATTCAGGGGCATGGTCGTCTTTACGAGGCCGATTCCTTCGTGAACAAGAAGCGGGCCAAGGCCGAACTCCCCAAGCTTACCGAATTACCTGATCCTATCAAGGCCATCTTCAAGGCGACCGGTCTTTACGAGTATTCTACGGAAGCAAAAGAGTCCAGGGAATCACCTCAATCTGGGGATACTGAGGGAGGCTCTAATGAGTGACGCGAAGCGGAAGTACGCGCTCTATCTGGGATGCACCGTTCCGGTTCGCGCCCAGAACTACGAACTCTCCGCAAGAGTCATAGCAAAGCACTTCGGGATAGAATTCGTAGACATACCCTCCTTCACCTGCTGCGGGTTTCCCATAAAGTCCGTAGACCAGCGCTCCTCATTAGTGATGGCCGCCCGCAACCTGGCGCTCGCCGAAAGCGAGGGTCTCGATATGGTCACATTGTGCACCGCATGTACCGGAACCCAGGTCGAGGCCAACCATCAGCTCAAGCACGATGCCAAAAAGCTGGCCGAAGTCAACGCCATCCTCAAAAAGGAAGACCTGGAATACAAAGGGACAGTAAACGTCCGCCACTTCGCCCGGGTACTATACGAAGACATCGGTATCGAGCGCATCAAACAAGACATCAAGGTTGATCTTCAGTCCTTACCAGTAGCCGGACATCCTGGATGCCACTTTACGAAGCCCTCCGAGGCTTTCGAGAATTTCGACGACCCGGAAAACCCCCACGTCTACGACGATTTAATCAACGCAACCGGCGCTCGCAGTAATCCCTACTCCGAAAGGGAACTCTGCTGCGGCGGCGCGATCCTGGGTATCAGGGTCGACGTCGCCTACGCCATGGCGGGCAAGAAATTGCAAAGTGTCAAGGACTCCGGCTCCGAGGCGATGATCCTCATATGCCCGTTCTGCAACGTGATGTATGAGCAGAATCAAAAAAAGATTGAGAAGGAACTGGAGCAGGAGTTCGCCATGCCCTGTATCTACTATACCCAGCTTCTGGGCCTTGCCCTTGGCTACACCCCTGACGAGCTGGGATTCAAGATCAACCGTGTTAAACCCATAAAGATCCTTGAGCGGATTGGAGTAATTAGTGAAAAACCTGCCTGCTGAGTTCGAAGATGACATCCCATTGGGACACGCCCTCTTTTTGGTAAGGGAAGGGGTGGGAGGCGCGGAGATGATCCCTGAGCTTATGA
>JAGMDF010000078.1 GCA_023128825.1 Caldifarciminota bacterium
GGTCAGATATACGAAGGCACGGTTGTGCGCATCACCAACTTCGGCGCTTTCGTAGAGCTCTTCCGCGGCAAGGACGGCCTGGTTCACATCTCCAACCTTGCGCCGCATCGCGTGGAACGAGTGGAGGACGTGGTTAAGATGGGCGATAAAATAAAGGTTCGAGTCAAGGGGATTGACGAGCAGGGCAGGGTGGATCTGACGACTAATCTTGACCCAACGAAGGATCGGCCTCGAAGCTCCCGGGACAGGGGCGGTTCCCGCGGGGGAGAAAGACGTGATGACCGGCGAAGCCATCCGAGAAAGCCTGACTCCGAGCGGCCTCCGCGTCGTCACTGAGCGAATCCCCGGCTTCCACTCGGTGGCATTGGGGGTTTTCTTCAGGCAAGGCTCGCGTGACGAGGATGCAAAGACCAACGGCACAAGTCACCTTATCGAGCATATGCTCTTTAAGGGGACCTCGAAGCGTTCCTCCAAGGAAATCCTTGCCGCTATCGAGCGCCTCGGCGGAATAAGCGACGGGTTTACCGCGAAGGAGATCACCGGTATAACCGTTCGCTGCCTTGCCGACTCGATGAAGCCGCTTTTGAAACTCCTGTTTGAGATGCTCGGCTCCTCCGTCTTCGACGCAGGGGAGCTGCGCAAGGAGAAGCGGGTTATCTACGAGGAGATGCGCTCGGTAGAAGAAGACCCTCAGGATACGGTCTTCGACCGCTTCTTTGAGGCCTGTTTTGCCCCGCACCCTTTAGGGTATCCTGTGATCGGCAGGCGCAAAACCCTTTCTGGTATCGGCAGGGAGCGTCTTATGGAGATCTATCGAAAGAAGTATACGCTGGCCGATTCTATCCTCGTGGCGGTTGGCGACGTTGAGGAGGATGAGTTGATCGAGCTTCTGCCCCGAGGCAGTAGGCTTGCCCGCGGCGAGCGCAAACCACGTCCCCAGCCCGCGGAGAAATCCGCACCACTAAGTATGGTTCATACCCGCAAGGATCTCACCCAGGTTCATGCGGTCATGGGTACACAAACGGTGGGAACCAACTCGGATGAACGCTTCCCACTCGCTCTGCTTGCCACCCTTCTGGGAGGCGGGATGAGCTCGCGGCTCTTTTCACTCCTGCGGGAAGACAAAGGTCTTGTCTACACCGTCTCCTCGTTCCTTGAGCTTTTCGAGGACTGCGGGATTACCGGATTATACTTTATCACCGGGAAAAGCAAGCTTGGCAGGGTGTTCCGGGCCGTGGAGCAGGAACTTTCGCGCCTTAAGAGGAAGGGGCTGAATAAGGGCGAGCTCGATGTGGCCAAGACCCTTACCAAGAGTTCGCTGCTTTTGAGCATGGAGAGCCTCTCCCACCGTATGATGCGGTTGGGGCACTGGAAGCTTTCAGCGCAGCGCTTCCGCACCATCACCGAGACCCTTGAGGCCTTCGAGAAGGTTACAGAGGACGAGGTACTGGATGTGGCGCGCAGGCTTTTTGATTCAAAGCCCCTTCATACGAGTTTTGTCGGCCCGATTACGGAGCGCGACACCAATCCTCTAACCAGGAGGTAGGATGGATGTATCACGCAGGGGCGTTATGATGCCTGCTTCTCCGATCCGCAAGCTCGCCCCTTTGGCGGATGAGGCAAAGAAAGCCGGCATCAAGATTTACCACTTAAACATCGGGCAGCCGGACATCCCTACCCCCACCGAGTTCTTCGAGGCGGTGCACAGGTTCACCGAGCCGGTATTGGCCTACGGGCCCTCAGGCGGCATCGTCCAGCTGCGCCTGGCTGTGGTTGATTACCTTGCAAGCTGCGGGATCGATATAGACCTCGACGAGGTGTGGATCACCACCGGCGGCTCCGAGGCGGTGCTTTTCGCCTTCTGGGCCACCACCGATCCGGACGATGAGGTCATCGTGCTCGAGCCTTTCTACACGAACTACAACGGCTTTGCGGCAGCCGCCGGGGTCAGGTTGGTTCCGATAAGGCTCTCGGTAGAGCAGGGCTTCCGGCTACCCCCTCAGAAGGAGATCGAAAAACACATCAGCAGAAAGACCAAGGCCATCCTTATATGTACCCCTAACAACCCAACCGGCACCGTCCTTACAAAGGAAGAGATGTTCGTTCTCGCAAAGATCGCCAAGAAAAACAACCTCTACCTTATCTCTGACGAGGTCTACCGTGAGTTTATCTACGACGGCCGCGAGCATACCTCTGCTTTGACCCTGCCCGGTGTAGAGGACAGGGTGATAGTTACAGATTCCATATCCAAGCGTTTCTCTGCATGCGGTGCCCGGATCGGTTTTGTGGTAAGCCGCAACCGCGAGCTCATGGGTGCGATGCTCAAGTTCGCCCAGGCGAGGCTGTGTCCGCCCACCGTAGAGCAGTACGGCGCGGTGGCATGTTTTAAGAACATGCCCCGCTTCATGAAGCCGATGATCGTCACCTACGACCGCAGACGCAAGGCGCTTATCGAAGAGCTCTCAGCTATCCCTGGTGTTGTAGCCCCAACGCCCGAGGGCGCCTTTTATACCGTTGTGCGTCTGCCTGTGGACGATACGGAAAGGTTCGCGGCTTGGCTTTTGACCGATTTCTCCAAGGATAAAAAGACGGTCATGGTCGCTCCGGCAGCGGGTTTCTACGCCTCGCCAGACGCGGGCCGCAACGAGGTGCGTATCGCGTACGTTCTAAAAGAAGCCGCCCTGCGCGATGCAATAGCGCTCCTGGCCCAGGCCCTAAAAGACTACCCTTCCTAGAAGGGTCATTCTGATTGAGGGTTCTAGAGGTCAGTGAACACTACTTCCCCCATGTGGGGGGGGTAAGTGAACACGTATACTGCCTCTCACGGGAACTTATAAGAAAAGGGCACGAGGTGGAGGTCCTTACATCGCGTATCCCAGGCAAAGTACCTGAGGATGTCCCTTCGGTGCGTATAGGCAGGGGAGTGGTTCTTCCCATCAACAAGAGCTTTTCCCGCATCACGCTGGGCGTCGGCATATGGTCACGTATTAACCACTTGCTCCGACGCAAACGTTACGACGTAATCCACGTGCACGGCTCTTTGGCCCCCATGCTTCCCATGGCGGTGCTGCACTACTCCCGCAACGACAAACCCAGAACCATCGTGGTGGGAACCTTCCACGCCGGGCACGATCCGTCCTCTCTTTATCGGGTCTTCAAGCGGCCCCTTCACAGACAGTTTTTCCGCTACTACGACGGCCTCATCGCGGTTTCTCCCGTGGCCGAGGAGACCATGTCCTGTTTCTTCCCCGGGGATTATAGGATCATCCCCAACGGGGTGGACACCGACGTTTTCTCGCCCGGCAGAAGTGCTCTCGTAGACGAGCTCCCGCCTTCCTCCCTCAAACTCCTCTTCATGGGCCGGTTTGAGCCCAAGAAAGGGCTGAGACATTTGCTTGGGGCGATGCCGATAATCAAACGCCTGATCCCTGACGTAAAACTCGTGGTGGTTGGCGGAGGGCCGATGAGACCCTACTACAACCGCTTTATCGATCCCCAGGTTGCAGATTCGATCTGCTTCGCAGGGGAGGTCACGGGAGTCGGAAGGGCGGACTACTACCGCTGGTGTGATTTGTCCATAGTCCCCTCTATCGGTGCGGAGAGCTTCGGCATAACGTTGCTTGAGGCAATGGGTTGCGCTAAGCCGGTGGTAGCGACCTACATCCCGGCGTTCCGATACGTGATGAGCGAGAAGGAGGGAATATTTGTCAAGCCCCGCGATCACGCAGACTTAGCTCGAGGGATTCTCGAACTTGCTCGTCGCCGTAGCCAGTGGAGGAGTATAGGAGCCGCTGGACGCAAGAAGGCGCTCACCTTTTCATGGCCCAGGGTGGCAGAGATGGTTGAGAGCTACTATCAGGAGATAAGGGTAAAACGTGGGATTATCAACCCTGCTCAGAGAAAAGGCGGGGGGTAATGTTTACCATACTTGAGTTTCACAACATCTCCAGCCAAGGGATATGCTGGACAAATATGCCTGCCAAGAGATTCGCCGGGGTGCTTGATCTCCTCCAGGCCGAGACCCACATAGTCGCACCCGGAGACCTGGAACGCTGCCTTAACTCCCGGAACAACAGCGAACGGCCTCACGTAATGCTTTCCTTCGACGATGGGTATGAGGAAGTTTACTCTCAAGCCTATCCAATAATGAAGGAACGCGGGCTGGCCGGGATGGTTTCGATAGTTGCAGGTTACGTGGGGAAGCGAAACCTGTGGGATATCATGGGAGGGCATCTTGATCATCTTGGATGGCACCAGCTCGAGGAGCTGCTGGCAGCGGGTTGGAGCATCTGCTCGCACACGATGACCCATCCTGACCTGAAACGCTGCACCGAAGATCGTCTTATCTGGGAGCTTGAAGCCTCCAAGCGACTGCTGGAGGATCGGCTGGGGCTGGAGATTCCTGCAGTGGCCTATCCCTTCGGCCGCTTCAACTCGCGGGTGCTTGCCGCGGCCCGCCGTGCAGGCTACAGAATCGGCTTTACCGTGGGCGCAGAACCGTGGCACGGACCGCGAGGGCCGCTCGTTACTATCCGGGTCCCGGTCTATCAGATCGATTCCGACTCGCTCATCCTGGCCAAGGTAGCACCCGACGGACCCCTAAAGCGCTTCGATGCACTCAAGAACCGCTTCTTCAACCGTCTCTCCCTTTTGACAAGCTTTGCACACCGCCACCGCTTCAAGGGGATTCCCAAGCAACCTTAAGGGTAACTGTAACCCAAAAAAGGCTTGACAACCGGATAAAACCTTATACAATTACAAACCCCACGAATCTTGTGGGAGCAAAAGCTAGGAGGACACATGCGTGTTATCACGAGCTTGATTCTTTTGACCGCCTGCGTGGCTTTCGCAGGAGTGGCGTTTGGGGTCAATCCCATCGGCCCCATGCCGGAAAGCTACATCGGTTACAAGATAGGGCCGGTCGTTCCCTATCTTTCGCTAAGCTTGGTAAATGCTGGCGGCAGAATTGCATACTATTGGGAAGACTACGATGAGTACTACGACCCGCCTTACCGTGAAGGTGGAGACACCATAACGTTTAGCGGAAGTGTTCTAGCTCCGACCCTAGGAACCAAGCTGGTCTTTGGTTCTTCCGAATTGAAGCCTTTCGTCCGGCTATCCGCAGGCATACCCTTTTTGCTTACCCTCAATGCCGAGGTAAGTGATGAGGATGAACAAGAGGACATAGATGAGGTTATCGAAGATATACGGGAAGGCCTGGGTACAACACTTCTTCTTACTGGAGGGGTGGGTGTTGAGTATTACTTCGCCGAACGTTTCAGCATCGGCGGAGAATTCAACTATCATTACCTTTCCTCTGGAGGAGAGTGGGAGTATTCCGACACCGCCTCTGACGGTTCCTGGTGGTGGCGCGATGTATATGACGTAAGCGGCCGCATTGGCGGAACCTCAGCCGGTCTGTGGCTCAACTACTATTTCTAGAAGCTCTAAGACATTCGAGGCGGCCCGTGTGTTATGGGTGGGGCCGCCTTTTTGATTCCATCGGTATCACCCTCTCCTAAGGCAGGCATCATCGAAAGAGGGGAGTGGGAATTCTGAGCGGGTTAGCCGATTGAAAAATCATATAAAATCATGGCCCCCCCCATAAGTCCTGTGGCGATAACAACATGAGAAAGGACACATGCGCGCCGCAACAAGCATGCTTGCCATATCAGCCCGATTTACCCTCGCAGGGGTGGAGTTCCGGGTAGTCGAACAGGTTTGCAACACTTGGGATGGTTTTCCGTCTTCTTCATTATAAACCAAGGAGGTTTTATGCCTAAGCTTGGACTTATCTCATTCGGGTTAGGGCTTGTTGCTTTTATATTCTTCTTCATAGGCCCGAAGCAGTTGACGGCTCAAGATGTTCCCATACTGTGGTACATAGCCGGCTGGCTTGCCTGGGCCGCCTCGCTTATCGGCGTGCTCATAGGTGTAGAGAGCCTGCGTCAGGAGAAGGGCAAGAGCATTATCTGGTCTGTAGCCGGGCTCATACTGGGCGGTCTGGCGCTGCTCATGCTTCTTACCTGGCTTTCCTGCGCCGAGATCTATACGCCGCCTTCCGTGCCTGTGCCTTAGGACCGGTATAATTTATATTAGGGAGGGGTAGTAGCAAACTTTCCCCTTTCTTCCCTTTTGGTTTCAGGTGAACATCTAATCCCTAGCTATGATAAAAAAGACCCCAGCCTGAGGTTGTGCCAGACCGGGAGCAGATGACCACGCTTATGCGTGCTTACTCTAGGTTTGAGTGTTGAGTGCATTGAACCCCGGCGAGATCACAGGTATGTGAGGTATCAACCTGTAATAAAAAGGCAATGCCCTGCTTGACAGAGCGAGCAATTATCAATAAACTACGCCATGAAACGTACAATAATACTTCTTCCAATAGCAGCTCTCCTGATCTTCTCGGCGTGCGGGGACAAGGGCAAGAAAGACTCCCCCAAGTTCGTCTCTGACGGCGAGATGATAGAGATCCTCACGCCTGCGAAGGGTGATACCTTCTCGTGGGTTCTGGTAACAGGTAAAGTAAGCGTGGCACAAGGGATGTTCCCTATCGAGCTTCACGGCGCGAACGCGGAAGTGCTTGACAGGCGCAGCGTTACCCTTCCGGGCAAGGTTCCGGATACCTTTGAGTTCGCGATGGGCATTCCGGTGAAAGAAGACGCCGCTCCCCAGAAGGCGCGCATAAGGGCATACTCACAGGCGGCAGAGCAGGCCGGTTCACTGGATGCCGCGGTTGTTTCCTGCTACATTATTCCCGGTTCAGGTGCAGCTCACGGAACCATCCTGCGCTACTACGCCGCCTTGGACACCAACGACTTCAAAACAGCCTACGACCTTCTGGTTCCCGAAGGCCAGGCTTATCCCAACCTCTACGGCGGCGAAGCTACCTTCTCGCCGCGTCCCAAGTTTTCGACCTTCAAGACCTGGAAGCAGAAAGCAGAGCACCTGCGAGTTCTGAGGCTTCGTCCGGAGACGATGTACGATCTTCCTGCCGAGGGGCTCTTCTGCTACCGCGCTAAGGTCGAACATAAGGTAGGCGAAGAGGTTACAATCGAGGATACATATGTTTTCCTCAAGCGCCAGCCCGACGGCTTCTTTAAACTCTACAAACCGCGAAAGGACCCGCACAAGACCGACTGATAATCGCAGCTCATCAAATGTGAAACTTGCGCGAGTAAACCCCTGATTGACTTGGCGCAGTGCTAAGTAGTATGGAATAAATCCGGCATCCAGGGGGTATTAGAGGATATAAAGATTATAAAGGAGGCGTAATGACCCGTAACACCCCTCGTAACACCCCCCGTAACACCCGCAACACCCGTAACACCCGTAACACATCACCTGCGTCCCGCGTGATGCGACGTAAATTCTGGATAGTAGTCTTGCCGCTGGTGCTTTTTGCCTTTTTGGACTCTGAGGCAGGCGACCCCGTGCCGCAGCAGATGCAGATCATCGAACCGGCCCCCCAGGTTGCACCCGGAGCAGGGGATCTTATCGACGATGGAATGGAAAGCCTGGAGCAGAGTCCCAAGCTTGACGTAAAAACCTTTACCGCCAAAGACGGACGCAAGGGCTGGAAGGTGAAGCTTGAACGGGAGCTTCCTTTGCCTACACCTGCTGTAGTTGCAGGCATTGTCTACATCGGCGGAGGATTCGGTTCTTACGAGTTCTACGCATTCGATGCTCGAACCGGCAAGCCTTTGTGGCTCTTTCACTGCGCAGACGACGGCCCGACCGCCGCGGTGGTCTCAAAGGGATACGTGACGTTCAACACCGAAAGCTGCATCCTATACGTGCTCGATGCCAAGACCGGCCGCAAGATATGGGGGCGCTGGCTTGGCGATCCCTTAATGAGCCAGCCCGCGATAAAGGACGACCGCATCGTGATGGCCTACCCTGACCAGCGCGGGGGACATTCCTTGTCCTGCATGGGTCTGCGGGACGGCAGCCAGTACTGGACCCAACCCATCCCAGGCGAGGTGATCACCGCTCCGGTTATCGACCGGGGCAAGGTTTACGCGACCACCCTTGAAGGTTCGGTGCACTGCTTCGATCTTGCCTCAGGCAAGAAGGTCTTTTCAAACCAGCAGCAGGCGACCTCCGCACCCTGGATATGGCAGGGTGAGATATACGTGAGCCTTAGAGAGGACTCCGAACGCATCGTGGGCGGCGAACGCAAGACCGTTCGCACCGAAGGACAGGCAAGGATTACCAAATCAGGCGAGCGCGACAACGAGGAGCTCTGGGCAAAACAGGACGCCGATTACCTGAACGTTGATCGCTCGTCCAAGTACGCCTCGGAACAGGCGGCACTTGACGCAGCTGTTGGATTCGGCTCAGCTCCCAGTGCGGCCAAGCTTGCACAAAGTGAAGCCAACCTGGGCATCGCCTCCGTGTCAGGAGTATGGGCCTATCAGGGTTCGCGCCCTACCATAATCAACGGTCAATCCTACTCTTCGATGGGCGACACCCTAAAGGCGCTTGATGCGGCATCGGGCAAGGTTCTGTGGAGCCGGTACATAGAAATCAAAGACTCTCCCGGTGGGCGTCCCTTCACCCCTCCATCCTACGCGGCGGGTAAACTCTACATCGGTGCGGTCTCGGGCGAGATCATCTGTCTCGACGCAAAGGACGGCTCCGAACTCTGGCGATTTGACTGCGGCGAACCGATCCGCTTCCAGCCGGCTGTTGCCGAGGGTCGTGTTTACTGGGGAACGGATTACGGCACTATTTTTTGTCTTGATGCCAAAGACCGCCAGGCCTCGGGCTGGTTGATGTGGGGCGGAAACGCACAGCACAATTACACTCCAAACTGAGACTTGATCTATAAAAGTGGGGTAAGGATCTCCCGCTTTACCCTCCACCCGATGGGTGCGGATGCCTCGGCAAGGAGGAAATCTTTTGCCTTCGAGTTACTCGTTAATATAACTCCGTTCGGATGAACGATGAATGCAGACCTTAAAAGTAGTCCAAACCTCGGTATCCAGACCCCAAATGGTTTGAGCTAAGCAAAGATCCAAAGCCCAGGTTGGAGCTATCTTGTATTGTTTTTCAGCACTTGTTGACCAACTTAGGGTAAATCGATCATGAAGATCAAACGGCCCGCCTCTATCGGGAAGAAACGCTGAAAGTGAAGAAGCAAGAAACCAACCTTTGGGGAGTTGATAACTCGCTTGGAGAACTCCTCCATCGCCTGGATCAATCCCGTCAGGATTTTCACCTCGCCACAGCAAATTGGTTTGGAGAGAAAACTTTTCTTTCCTGTATCCGATTCCTGCGGTAACTGCCCAAAACCCTTCTCCCAGTCGATTGGCGTAGCTCCCGGTAGGTATTGCAACATCGAGGTGCAGGGAAAGACGGTCTAAGACACGGGTTTCTGCCCCCATACTCACATCGCTTAACCCAACCTCCCAGTTGGAGGACCCCAGGCTGGTAAAACACAGGAGTTTTAGGCTTACGCCACATCGAGGATAAACTATCCATCGTCCAATCCCTAAAGGACAGCCCACCTTAAGGCCCAAACGAGAGTTAAGATCATGCAGACAGCCGTTGGCGCGAAGTTCAGGAAGAAGCTGAGTGGTATAGCGGGAACCGTAGTATCCCGTCCTAAAGGAGAGTTCCAGAGAGTTTAATTCCCACTGGATTGGTTGAACCGGTGCAGGTAGATACATTAAGAGAATTACAGTCAGTACGCTCATCGCCAGAACTCCTTCAGGAGTTCCTGGGCTTCTTTCCCCTGGGGGGAGTAACCGCTAGGAGAGATGTTTTCAGGATCAGAACTCCAAAACCAGAAGTAGATGCCCGCCAGCCACTGTTTACGTGGGAAGACCTCAAGCACCACCCGGTAGCACTCCGCCTGTTCAGCTTCGCTCATGACTCCTTCGCTTCTCCAGTCCCACGGTCTTTGCGGAGCGTCGGTTGTACTCCTGAAGCCTATTTCTGTAATCAGAATGGGTATTCCGACATCTTGAGCAAAGCCGTCGAGACGATCGAACCACTCGCATAGATTTGTTAGATATACTTCAACATCATCGGTATCCCGGGAAGCAAGGGGAGAGAAGAAATCGATCCCTGCAAAGTCCAGGACATCCCAGAACTCAACACTATTGATAGCATTCCAATTGGCGGCATAGGTCAGCTCTCCTGGGTAGCGGCTACGTA
>JAGMDF010000079.1 GCA_023128825.1 Caldifarciminota bacterium
GTTCAAGTCCAGTATCGCCCATTACGAAGCTGCTAGAGGGGCCTGGTGTCTGAACTGAAGCCTTTACTCAAAGAGCTTCAGTCCACAGACCTCGAACTTCACGCCTTAACCGCCGAACGAGACGCGATCCCCCAAAAAATCGCCGCTCTTGAGCAGGAACTCAACCTGTTGAACCGCCGTCTTGAAGAAGCTAAACAAACACTCACAGACTCCCGTACGGAGCTAAAACTTGCAGAACTAAATCTGACCTCACAGGAAGAGACGCTCGTGAAGTACAATTCGCAGCTATTCAGCGCCAAAACCAATGAAGAATACAAAGCGTTCCTAAGGGAGATCGAAACCACGGAGCGCAAGAAGAACGAAATAGAGGACGGGATAATCACGCTAATGGAACGCATCGAGCAAGAGGAGGCGGAGCTCGCCAAACGAAAGGCCGAGAAGGAAAGAGAGGAAAGCAAGAAGAAACAGGAAATTCAGACGGTGAAGGCTTCACAGTCACACTTGGAGGCCACGATCGAAGAGGTGCGCGAAAAGTACGAACGACTGCGCAGAGAGTTGCCTGACAATATCCTTGCGATCTACGACAGGATCAAGAAAAACAAACACGGATTGGCTGTGGCGCAGATACTGGATGCGAATCGTTGTTCGGGCTGTCTCAATCCTATCCCAACCCAGCAGGCAATCGAAGCCGCTCATTCCGACAAACTCGTATTCTGCGAGTACTGCGGACGAATCCTGCTTGTGTAACCGAGGCCAGAGGGGAACCACCAAAGATGTCGGAACATCCGTTAGACCAAGACAAAACCCCGTGCGAGGCCTGGATAGACGGCGCATCGTCAGGCAATCCTGGACCGGCAGGAGCTGGTGTTGTAATAAAGAAAGATGGAGAAACGCTGGGGACCTGGCAGGAATTTTTGGGCCAAGCCACCAACAATGTTGCAGAATACAGAAGTTTAATCCTGGCACTACGAAAATCGATCGAGTTGAAAATTGCACGACTTGTGGTATATACTGACAGTGAGCTTCTATACCGACAGCTCACCGGTCGCTACCGGGTCCGCAACCAACGCCTCAAGGAGCTCTTTGCAGAGGTAAGGGAGCTGCTTAAGCACTTCAAGACCTTCAGTATAAAGCATATCCCTCGCGAGCAGAACCGGGAAGCCGACCGGCTGGCGCAAGCGGCCCGAAGACGTAGATGAGTGTCGCAGCCAAACTTATCCCCTACCTTGCAGCAATCCAGCACAGCCTTCCAAGGGAAATAAGAAACCCGATAGCCCAATGCCTCGGGAAGACGCTCTCCCTTCTTCAGCACAAAAGGCGCAGGATGGCCGCATACAATCTGGAACAGTTAGGGATCGACTCTGCGGAGGAGATTTCAAGAAAAACAGTCCTGAACTGGACCATGTGTCTGGCCGACCAGATAGGCTCTTTGGGGATGTCTAAGAAAGAGCTTCTGGGCATGGTGCGATTTGAAGGCAGAAGGAACCTGGAGCAGGCCCTGGGCAGCGACCGCGGGGTGGTTCTCTTAACGGCTCATCTTGGAAATTACGAGCTTGCAGGCTCTTATCTGGCCGCATTGGGATTCCCGCTTTATGCGGTGGTGGAAGAGATTCCAGGCGGACATACCAAAGCCGTAAACCGAATACGCCGCCGATTCGGGATGGGAGTAATCGGATACTCGAATATCCCAAAGATGATCGAGATAGTTCGTGAAGGCAAGATACTCGTTCTTTTAGCCGACCGTGACCTGGGGGGAAAAGGGATAGATGTAAGATTCGGAGAAAGCGCAAGACGTCTGCCTCTGGGGCCTGCGCTACTTGCTTTAAGGACAGGAGCGGTAGTCCAGACAGGTTATTTTGTACGAACTGAGGGAAAATACTCCTACCTCTGTGTTATTCGTCCGGCGCTCGATTTGAGACCCGCGGAACCGTTAAGGCAAAAAGCTAAATCACTTACCCAGAGGGTCGCAGAGGAACTGCTCCAGGCAATCAGACGTTACCCTGATCAGTGGTTCGTGTTTCAGGACGAATGGGAACCGGTGGGTTCTCGCCCTCCTCAACCCTCCTCAGCCCTCCTCAGAAGCCTTCCTTAAATACTTGACGCAACCCAAATCCTGAGTATTCTACGTGAGATGAGGAAAGCCAGACTTGCGATCCTTGCATCGGGGCGCGGCTCGAACGCAGTGGCGCTCATAAAAGCAGCTCAGCAAGAAAACTTCCCTGCCGAGGTAGTGCTGGTGCTTTCGGACAACCGGAATGCGCCGGTTCTTGATAAGGCACGCAGCCTGGGGGTTAAGGCGATCTGGCTTGATCCGGGTCCCAAATGCACCTTCCTTATCCCTGAGGTGGAAAAAAGATGGGTGGAGGTATTAAGAGAGCACAACGTAGACTACGTGCTTCTTGCCGGATTCATGCGTGTAATCAAGAAGACCTTGCTTGACGCCTTTGCGGGCCGGATACTAAACATCCACCCTGCCCTCCTCCCATCGTTCAAAGGACTGGATGCACAGCGTCAGGCGTGGGAGTACGGGGTGAAATACAGTGGTGCGACGGTACACTTTGTTGACGACTCCCTTGACAGCGGGCCGATAATCCTGCAGGAGCCGGTCAAGGTTGAAGACGACGATACACCTGAGAGCCTTGCGGCAAGGATTCTGGAGGCCGAGCACCGCATCTATCCTGAAGCGGTAAGGCTTCTTGCCCAGGGACGTTTAAGGATAGAAAGGCGAAGGGTCAGGATACTTAAGGAGAAGCATGGCGGATAAGCTGAACGTAGCGGTTGTGGGATGCGGAGCCAGGGCGCAAACCGCGCATCTTCCATATCTTAAAAAGAATCCGCGCGTGGAGATAGCGGCACTCTGCGACACGGATGAAGTCAAACTCGTATCACTGGGGGAGCGTTACAAGGTAGGAAGGGTAAGCACCACCTACAACGAGATCCTCAACGACCCCTCGATTGATGCGGTGGTAATAACCACCCACACCCATCTGCATCATCCCATGGCCCTGGCAGCCCTTGACTACGGCAAGCACGTCTTCGTAGAGATGCCGATAGCGCTCACCGAGGCTCAGGTAAGAGAGATGATAGGTGCCTCCCGGCGAAAAAAGCTCGTACTGGCCGTGGCTCACGACGACCACTTCCGACCCGACGCAATACTCATGCGCCAGTTCATGGAACGCAAGGAGGTTGGTGATTTGATGTATGCAAAGACCGGCTGGCTGCGCTCCGCCCGGAGGTGGGGGCGTAAAGAATACCAGGAGGAAAGATTGAAATCGGGCTCCGGGGCTTTCCTTACCCTGGGCATACCAGTAATAGACCTTGCACTGTTTGTGCTCGGCGAGCCTGAGCCCATCTCCATAACAGGAATGGCGTTCAGGAGAACCACTAATCTGGAGGCCGAGGATTCCGCGGTAACACAGATAAGGTTCAGCGACGATACGCTTCTGCTGGTTGAAGTAAGCTGGATACTGCACGAGGCGCGCGACGTACTCTACCTCAACGCATACGGAACCAAGGGTGCTGCCCTATTCAACCCCCTGGAGATACACAAGGAGATGTATAACCGACTGGTAAACGTGGCGCCGGCCATGAACAAAAAAAACCTGGGCCCTACCTCGTATCAGGGACAGATAAACGCCTTCGTATCCGCGGTTATGGGCAAGGCACCGTTTCCTGTCCCCATAGAGGACGCCCTGCTTCTTGCCCGCATATCAGACGGGTTTTACCGCTCAGTCAAGGAACGAAAGGAAATCCCATTAAAAACCAGAGGAAGCTAGACCGTTTCAAGTGGCTTGCGGCCCTCGGATCAGGACTCCTACTCTCTTTCGCCTTTGCTCCATATCCTACGCGGTTTCTAGCATTTATAGCTTTAGTTCCCCTGTTCTGGTTGATAGAAGAGGAAAGACGCGTCTTCCTTTACGGCTACCTGTTTGGGATAGGTATGGCGGCAGGACAGATGTGGTGGCTTGTTTCGCAGACCTACCCATTATTGCCCCTGATACGATTCCTGCTGTGGATAGGCGTCATCCTGTTGGTTGGATTCCTGGCGCTCTTCCCTGCTCTCTTTGCATCGCTCACCAAGAGGATAGGTCTCTGGTCAGCGCCGCTTGTATGGCCGGCGGTCCAGATGCTTCGCGAGCTTACGGATCTTGCCTTCCCTTGGGAGCTTTTAGGTTACAGCCTGACGCCGTGGCCGCTTTTTACCCAGACAGCATCCATATGGGGGGTATACGGGTTGGGTGCTCTGATCGTGCTTGTGAACCTTGCGATCTACGAGCTCTTGCGCGGCTGGAAGCAAAGAGCGCTACGATTGCGCTGGGGAGCGATACTTAGTGGCACGCTTCTATTCATGGTAGGATTCGGTGCTATTCGATTGATGACCGCCAAGCGCACCTCTCCAATTAAGGTTGCCCTTATCCAGCCGAATGTGCCCACGGTTCTTAAGGGGTCCAGAAACCTCTACGACTCGCTAATCACAGCCATGCTTGATCAAACGCGGCAAGCTGCACTAACAGACCCGGATCTCATCCTATATCCGGAGACTTCCACCCTGGTTGATCTCACACGGCCCGGGGACTACTCATCCCTCTATCTTGATCTGGTTGATAGTCTGGATATTACGCTTGCAACAGGTATCCCGCATTTTGTAAGGGTCGCAGGACGCTCGCGCTTTGCAAACGCTGCCACACTGGTTCATCCGGACGGCTCGCTCGATAAGGTCTATATCAAGATACGTCTGGCTTCTTTCGGGGAGACTATCCCCTTTGAACACATCTTCCCCTTCCTCGCAAAGATAGACGTGCAGGGAGGCCATCACTATCGGGGCAAGGAGTACGTTGTCTTTCGCCGCGCACCCGAACCACTCTCATTCCTCATATGTTACGAGTCAATCTTCCCGCTTCTGACCCGGAACTTCGTGCATAAGGGTGCAAGGCTTCTTTGCAATGTTACCAACGATGTGTGGTTCGGTCAACTTCAAGGACCGGCTCAGCACGCCGAGATGGCGGTTCTGCGAGCGGTTGAGAATGGCGTGCCCTTGATTCGCGCGGCCAACAACGGCATCTCGATGATCGTAGACCCCTATGGAAGGGTACTGGCCAAAAGCCCTCTCTTGGTAAAGACCATCGTTACCGGTGAGGTGGCGAAAGCTTCTGGACGCACGATCTATACGAGCTTCGGTTTCCTGTTCCCGTATCTGGCCGCGGCTACAACCGCCGCGCTCCTTGTGATCAGCATAGTGCGGAAGAAGAAAGAACGTAGCAAGCAGCCACTCAAGAAGAAAAAGAAGAAGTAAATGTAGAAACCTCACCCCCACCTTTATCCTCCCCCATCAAGGGGGAGGACTGGGATAATGTCGTCAGTGAAGGAAAAGGAGGAGATGGGCGGCAAGACGCAGTATAGAGGACAGATTGGGATGACGCGCATGTGGCACAGGCTCTCCAGCCTGTGCAAATACAGTCTCCCTCCCCTGGTGGGACAGCGTACCCCGGTCGGGTGTTCTAGCCTGTCCGGTGGCCTCCCTTACTAAGGGAGGTGCCCGTGAGGGCGGAGGGATCGGTAATCCCCCCTTGATCCCCCCTTAAAAATGGGGGCTATTATTCGCCGCTAAACTCCTTGACTTAAATCAACCTTCCTTATACAATAACACATGGCGAAACCCGTAACACCACTCCCCGACCCGAAATAACGGAAGAAAGCCTCGCAGCAAACCTGATACCCAAAGGGGCATCCTGAGGTTCGTACTACAATTGGCACTCCGTTAAATTTGCATTTTGAAATGAGCTATTATGTCTACGCAGATCTCCAGAAAGCTCACCTCTGGGAACCCTACTGGAGTTCCAATCTGTGGTTAGGCTAGTCCGGCGAGATGGACGCCGTAGGCGAGAAACTGGGAGCAGATAAGGTTGCCCTCCACGATAGTATCGAATAAGACGTCGGAGTAAACCCTCTCCCCTCTGGTCAACCAAAGCATCACGAACGCATACGCGAGATTAAATAACAAAAGAAGAGCAAGCACCGAACACCATCCAAGGATAAAGGAGGCAACAAGTCCACAAGCGGCCAAGAAAAGCACCACCGCTCCCAGTCTGCGGGTAAGGCTCTCGCCGATAAGGACAGGTATGGTCTCCCGCCCCACCATTCGGTCGCCCTGGACGTCGCGGATGCTGTAGACGAGCGAACGTGTAAAGGCCATGCTGAATACGAAGAGAGCCGCGATGCCTGTGGCTGGGCTGAAAGTTGAACCACTTGCGGGAACGACCAGCAGTGCAATAACCACGGTCCAGGCAAGCCCGAGGAAGAGGTCCTTGGAGCCAGGGATATCCATAAGCCTGCGTGCGCCGAACCTTCGCTTCCCGAAAAGCTCAACCCGATAGACAAGTCCTAAAAGGGACATTGCAAAGATCAAGACGAAGGTAAAAGGACTCAGCAAGTAAGAAACAACAAGGGTAGAGCCTATCCCCAGGAGTCCCAGCGTAATCAGCAATCTGCGGAACCGGGCATAGAACCCCACACGGGCAGGATAATTGATCCGGGTGGAGAAGACATCGGTAAAGTGATTGAGAAGGTGCATGCCAAAGATGTATGCGGCGACGATCCATTGATAGTAAAGTTCGGGTTCGATCCCCTGCAGGCGTGATGAGGTGTAGAGCAGTTGTGCCGCGGCGAACGCTACGAGCAGGTTGCTGCGCACCACAAATCGCCACACCTCTGTGAGGAAGGAGACGAAGGATCTCCTCTCACCTCCTATGCGTTCAAGCGCATTGAGCACGCGGCGAATCATCCACGAGGGGGTCGAGGCCCCTGCGGCTACTCCTACAATCTTGAAGCGCCGCAGTTCCTTGCGCGGCAGATTCGCCTCTGTCTCAACGTGAAAAGCGGGTATCCCCTCTTCGGCAGCAACCTCTGCCAGACGCCGAGTGTTGGCGCTTCCCAACCCTCCGACCACCACCATCGCTTCTACCTCCCTGGCAAGCTCCCTCGTCTCAAACTGACGCTCATCGGTCGCCCCGCAGATGGTCTCATGTATCTGGACATCAGGTTTCAGGCGACACACCTCCCTCTTAAGTTCCTCCCAAGCGGAAAGATTCTGTGTGCTCTGCGCAAGCAGGGTAATCTTTTCTTTACGAGGGATTCGCCTCAGTGCCCTGCGCAATCCCTTCAGGTCCTTCACTATGCTTACCCTTCTGCCTGCGTGCGCCGCGATACCCTTGACCTCTGAGTGGTCCCTGTCTCCGAAGATAACGACGTGCCTGCCTTTATTGCCGGCGCGTTCGGCAAGCTGCTGAACCCTCGCAACCTTGGGACAGGTCGCATCAATTATGGTAAGATTACGTTCGCGGAGCTTTTTCTTTATCTCTGGACTTACCCCGTGAGAACGGATGATTACCGAGGCGCCGTCAGGAATTTCTGCAACGCTTTTCGCCACCCGCACCCCCCTGAGCTTGAGGATTTCAAGTACCTGGGGGTTGTGGATCAGCTCGCCAAGGGCGAAAAGATTGTCCGCATGAAGTGCCTCGTCGAACGCCCTGTTAACCGCCCTCCTGACCCCGTAGCAAAAGCCCGAGGCCCGAGCAAGTTTTATCTTCACGTTCTGGGATAAGGTTTGGCAGAGTTGCGCTCCGCCGCGATCCGATCGAGATCGGCGTCGGTCACCGGGGTGGGGTATTTGCCAGAAAAACAGGCGGTGCAGAAGTTCATCTTCCTGCCGCCTGCAACCGCGGCTACCATGTCATCGTAGGTCTGATAGATCAACCGATCGGCGCCTATCAAACGCTCGATCTCTTCCTCGGGGTGGTCCTTGGCAATGAATTCGTCACGGGTAGCCATGTCGATCCCGTAGATGCAGGGCGAACGTAGAGTTGAGCCGTATACCGCGTAGTAAACCTTCGAAGGCCCGGCCTGACGAACCAGCTTGATAAGCTCAAGCGAGGTGTTCCCGCGAACGATGGTATCGTCAACCAGAAGAACCTTCCTCCCTGCCAGTTCGCTACGAACGGGATTGAACTTCTGCCGAACCGAGGAACGGCGCTTGGTCTGGGTAGGCATGATGAACGTCCGCTGGATGTAGCGGTTACGGATCAGTCCTTCCGAAAGACGCCAACCTGTTGCCTCGGTCAAGGCCAGGGCCGCGGGACGTCCGGTGTCAGGAACAGGCACCACCATATCCGGCTCGATCCCTGCCTCGCGGCATCTTTTTGCCAGTGTCTTTCCCAGACGCCTGCGGGCCTCAAGCACGCCTATACCGTCGATAACCGAGTCGGGTCTTGCAAAGTATACCCATTCAAAGATGCAGGGATGATGGTTCGGCTCCGAGATCTGACGCCGGGTAATACGACCGTCGGTGGAGACATGAACCGCCTCACCTGCAGATACGTCACCCAGGTTCTCAAAACCCAGGAAATCGAAGGTAACCGTCTCAGAGGCGAATGCGGTCATAGTCTCCTTGCGGCCCATCACCAATGGACGGATACCCAGGGGATCACGGAATGCCAACAGGCTGCCGTCGCCTAGCATTGCCACAACCGAGTACGCACCCTGCACCCTTCGGAATACACCACCCACCGCATCGAAGAGATCGTCTGCGGAGAAAGCGGATGAATCTTTATGTACCAGCTCGTCGGCGAATACGTTCAGGATCGCCTCAACGTCCGAGGAGGAGTTGAGCTGCCTGCGGTGTACCTTCTGCAGCTCCTCCTTGAGGGCGAAGAAGTTGATGACGTTCCCGTTGTGCACCATGGCCACCCCGTAAGGGTAGTTCACGTAGAAGGGCTGGGAGTCCTCGGGCGAGCCCCGGCCTATGGTAGGGTAACGCGCCTGGCCGATGCCTACCGGGCCGCGCAAACGAGAAAGGTTCTTGCGATTAAAGACCTGCTGAACCAAACCGATCCCCTTCTTCAGGTGCAGAATGCCGTCAAAGGTCGCGATGCCTGCGGCATCCTGGCCCCGATGCTGCAGGGTAAGCATGGCCTCGTAAAGATCGTAGCCTACGTCACGACCCTGACCGATTATGCCCACTATGCCGCACATCAATTCCCCTATCGGCCTGACGAATCACTTTCCGGTGATTCGGCTGGTTGTAAGTGCCCGGCTGAGTCCGTCTGCACCGTATCCTTTCTGACGGTATCTCGCGGATCAATCATCTCGAGCCGCTCCTTGGCCGTCTGGCGAAGGAACTCGGGATCCGAAGCAAGTCGCTCGAGCTTCTGGTGAGTGAGCTCGATCTCTGCCTGAAGCTGAACCATGCGTTTTTCAAGCTCTGCTTCACGATGCTTCATCTTTATCAGCTTCACAAGGCCGTTCGGTCCTGCCAGGAACAGAATGGCAACAATCGCCACCACGGCAAGAACGATTAACCAGCGTCCGCCCTTTTTCATGTGAAGAGTCTGGACCCAAAGAAGGAAGCGCCCGTCTCCTCTTCGATCCTTAAAAGTTCATTGTACTTGGCAACTCGCTCGGAGCGCGTGGGAGCGCCGCTTTTGATCTGGCTTACGTTGGCGGCCACCGCAAGATGTGCAATGGTGACGTCCTCGGTTTCGCCAGAACGATGCGAGAGAACCGTGTGGTAGCCTGCATCCTGGGCAAGACGAATGGCATCCAGGGTCTCGGAGAGCGTACCTATCTGGTTGGGCTTGACCAGCAGCGCGTTAGCCACCCCCTGCTCGATGCCGCGGGAAAGTATCTCAGGGTTGGTAACGAAGATATCATCACCCACGAGTTGAACACGATCGCCCAGGCTTGCCGTGAGAAGCTTCCAGCCTTCCCAGTCGTCCTCGGCCAGGCCGTCCTCGATCGAGACAAGATTGTAGCGCTCCAGGAGTCCCTCGTAAAACTCAACCATATCCGCTGCGGTAAGATCGCGCCCGTCCAGGGTGTAGCGTCCGTCTTTGTAAAATTGGCTGGCGGCCACATCGAGCGCAAGGAATATCTGTTCTCCTGGCACATAACCTGCCTTCTCAACTGCCTTAACAAGAAAACTTATCGCTTCCTCGGTATCGGCAAGGTTGGGGGCAAAACCGCCTTCGTCACCGATTCCGGCATCCACACCAGCTTCAACGAGTTCCTTCTTGAGTGCATGGTAGATCTCGGCACCTGCACGAATCGCGTCGGCAAAGCTATCAAATCCTGCAGGAACCAGCATGAACTCCTGGAACTCGATGTTGTTTGCAGCGTGAGCACCGCCGTTTATCACGTTCAGAAGAGGAACAGGCATGGTGTAGCCGACTATACCGCCGAGATACCGATACAGTGGAAGACCCAGACTTTCAGCCGCCGCCTTGGCAACCGCAAGGGAGACACCCAGGATCGCGTTTGCACCAAGCCTTGACTTGTTCGGGGTGCCGTCCAGCTCGACCAGGATTGCATCAATAACTCTCTGATCAAAAGGGATTTCACCAACCAAGGTCTTACGGATCGCGGTGTTTACGTTACCGACCGCCTTTAGAACACCATTGCCGCCGTAGCGTTTTTCATCACCGTCGCGAAGCTCAATCGCCTCACGCTCGCCTCGGGATACGCCCGAAGGAACCATGGCCCTGCCCGATGAGCCGTCATCCAGAAAACACTCCACCTCAACCGTAGGATTGCCGCGTGAATCCAGAACCTCACGGCCGATAAGATCAAGAATACCTATCATGTCTTCCTTTACTCGCCCTCGGCTGAAATACTATCATACTCTTTGCGGCGCTCCGCATAGAGTGGAAAGCTCTCGCAAATCTCTTTAACCTTTGCCTTTACACGAGGATAAACCTCTTCGTCGTCGATGTTTGAGATTACCTCATCTATCAATTCAGCCACCTTTGCCATCTCAGGCTCCTTCATACCGCGGGTGGTGAGAGCCGGTGTTCCCAGTCGGATGCCTGAAGCGATGAAGGGCTTTTCAGGATCGTAGGGTATGGTGTTTCGGTTACATGTGATGCCTGCCCGCTCCAGCCTGCGTTCGGCCTTACGTCCGGTAACGCCCTTGGAGCGCAGATCGACGAGCATGAGATGGGTATCTGTCCCGCCAGCCACCAGCCGGTAGCCGCGCCTGGCTAATCCATCGGCAAGCGCCTTGGCGTTGGCTACGATCTGGCGCTGATAGAGAGCGAACTCCTCGCTTTGAGCCTCCTTGAACGCCACTGCCTTGGCAGCGATCACGTGCTCAAGGGGTCCTCCCTGCATACCTGGGAAGCTTACCTTGTCAACGGTCCTGGCGTGCTCTTTCTTGCACATGATTACAGCACCGCGCGGGCCCCGAAGCGTCTTGTGCGTGGTGGTGGTGGTGATGTCCGCATAAGGAATGGAGGAGATGTGAAGCCTGGCCGCAATAAGCCCTGCGATGTGGGCGATGTCGGCAACCAGGTAGGCTCCGACCTCGTCGGCCACCTCGCGGAACCGCTCGAAGTGCATGGTGCGCGGATAGGCCGAAGCACCGGCGACGATAATCTTCGGCTTCGCCTCACGGGCCAGTTTCAAGAGGGTATCGAAGTTTATCTGCTCGGTTTCCGGGTCGACCTCGTACTGCACCACCTTGAAGAACCGGCCTGAGAAGTTTATGGGGTGTCCGTGCGAGAGATGGCCGCCGTGCGAGAGGTTTAGCCCAAGAAGTGTATCACCAGGGTCTGCCAGGGCGAAGTAGGCGATCATGTTTGCGGTTGTTCCGGAGTGGGGCTGAACGTTCACGTGGTCCGCGCCGAAAAGCTCTCTGGCGCGCTCGATCGCAAGCTTCTCCGCCTCGTCAATAAACTCACATCCGCCGTAGTAGCGTCCGTACTTGGAGTAGTCTATCTCCTCAGTCTCCTTGCTCCACTTGTATGGATAGCCTTCGGCGTACTTATTTGTCAGTACCGAGCCAAGGGCGGCAAGCACCGCCTCCGAGACGAAGTTCTCGGATGCAATCAACTCAAGCACGTCGTGTTCCCGCTCGGTCTCGGCCTTGATTGCCGCAAATACTTCAGGATCAGTTTTATACAACTCTTTCGAGTACATCAAACCTCCTTTGTTTTCATAAGATCCAGATACCGATATTGGGTCTCACCACAATTATTAAACTCCTTTATTCTATACTCATTATACGCCAAGTCAAGGGTTAGCTCTTTATATAAGGACGCGGAGATTGCCTCTTATCTCGAAATAAAACGGAATCCAAGCTCGTAGGGGCCGACCTTCAGGTCGGCCCGCCTTCCTAAAACCGGGGGGCGGAACCTACCAGGTGAGACGATCCAGTTCGGCAAGGAACCTTTTCGTCTCATAAGCAGGGTCTTCGGCCCCGAAGACAGCCGAGATCACCGCAACACCGTGGC
>JAGMDF010000008.1 GCA_023128825.1 Caldifarciminota bacterium
AACTGTTTAACCCCCTACGAACAGTTAAGGTCCTTCGGTTATACCATCCCCCCTGGGTTCTGCAGCTTCCCGCCTCTGATTTTGGATCACCTGGTCGCCCTAAAACCCATCCTACAATATCCCAAAACCGTTCAGGATCATGTTAACTACGACCCCCGAACACAATCCCAAGGGAATAAACCGCAATTCAGGAAGTATTACAGAACAAAGGAGGCCAAGATGAAGCACAAGAAACCAGCTTCTATCCGTGACGGCGCAGCCGAACGCCTGCAACTGGGGGCAATTGGCGCACTTGGAACCGTAATCGCCTTATTTGTCTTTCTGGGAAACGTGTCGCTGAAGCCTGCAAAGATTACCGGAAGATCACAGGGAATCCTTCCCATTATCGATCCTCTCATTGTTGACCCTAAAATCATCGAACCTCCCCCTGTGGACAACAGGGTTGTCCAGTTCACGAAGACAGACGATGACGAAAAAGCCGACACCATCATGCCAGGCATCAACGCGGATTTTGATGAACCTATCGGAAGCGACCGGATCAAACGGAGTTTCGAGGACGTACCTATCCCACCTGTTGACGCTATAAAACCGCGAATCCTCGGCGATCTTGACGTCAAATACCCTGAGCGCATGATCGCAATCGAGGCCGAAGGACTG
This sequence comes from Caldifarciminota bacterium, assembly GCA_023128825.1. Classification (GTDB taxonomy): domain Bacteria; phylum Hydrothermota; class Tepidihabitantia; order B3-TA06; family B3-TA06; genus B3-TA06. The sequence goes on from JAGMDF010000008.1 coordinate 658, forward strand.
GTAATCGTAGGCGCCGCATTGGATGAAGGGGGAGGGGTTTTCGACACGCGGGTTCTGAAAAGTTCAGGATTTGCGGAGCTGGACAGTGCAGCGGTGCAAGCGGTTTGCAACGCCCGCTTCAGTCCGGCCATGCAGCACGATAAGCCCCTGGCCGTCAAGATATCAGTGCCTGTCCGCTTCAACCTAAGAAGCCACTAAAGGAGGCTTAAAATGAAACTCCTGGCAGCAATCATACTTGTCTTTGCTACAACCGCCGGGGACGAAGCGCTGGTCCACAGTATCCCCGGCAAGGTAGGTGTCCTTGACTACGTCCAGGCCGAGAACCTGCGCATCTACCCGTTGACCTACTCCGGTTCGGCCAAAACATTCATGACACTTAAAACCGCTCTGGCAAAAGACCTTATCGTCGTCAAGGAGAAGAACGAAGGCGATGTCAACACTGTTGTCGTAAAGAACAAGAGCAGCTCGACCATCTTCGTGATGGCCGGAGAGATAATCAAGGGAGCAAAGCAGGACAGAATGATAGAGAACGACCTTTTGATTCCTCCGAACTCGGGCTGGATCGAGGTGGCGGTTTACTGCACCGAGCACGGACGCTGGCACGGAGAAAGCAAGAAGTTCGCAGCCGCCGACATAAGTGCATCCCCTTCGATACGTGCCGATGCTCGTAAGGAGAAAAGTCAATCTAAGGTATGGGAAGGCGTCGCGGGTATACAAACCGAGATAATGGCCTCTCGATCCGCGACAGAGGCGTTCGGCGACATATACGAATCAAAATCCTACAAGGACAAACGCGGCGCTTACTACAAGAAGCTAAAAGACCTCCCGGATCAGCATCCTTCGATGAAGGGCGTGCTTGTCTGCGTGGGCGACGACATTGTATGCGTGGATCTGTTCGGCTCCCACACCGTTCTTGCAGACCTGTGGCCCAAACTGCTTGAGTCCTACATAGTGGAGGCGATGCGCGTGTCTGATAAAGGAAGCGTTTCTTTGTCGGAAGCGAAGAGGTTCATTGACGAGTTCCGCAAGGTTGACCTTGAGGACATCTATACCCCGGGAATAGGTGACTTATACGAGATTGGTTCCTACGACGGCAAAGGTTCGGCGTTGATATACAAAGGAGCTCTGGTGCACACCGATCTCTTTCCGGATTAAGTAAGTCACCATCCGATGCGGGGTTATGGAGTCGGCTCCGGCGGATGGCCAAACGAAAACAAAGACTCCGCGTAGCGAGCATGGGCGCCGCACGAGCGGCGCCTTTTAGTCAAAACATGCTGCAAACTCGTCAGGTTTACATTGCACTCGTCACAAAAAAGCTGGTCAAAAGGTGGACAAAAGCTAGACAAAAGGTGGACAGGATACAAGGCATAAGCTGGACAAAAGGTGGACAGGGGTCCCCGCAAAGCTACTCCGTAGATTTGTGGGGTTAAAAAAGGTGGTCAAAATCAGAGTGATTTGGGAAGTCCTCTGGGTTTTTTGTCATTGCGAGGTTGCTCCCAGCAACCGAAGCTCCGCAGGGCGACGCTCGCGGAGCAATCTATTGCCTTCGGATTGGGTTGCGAGAAGGAAATGCTCCTTTGATTGAGATTGCTTCGACTTCTGAGGGAAGTCTCGCAATGACACCCCCTCCTTTGTCCTACCAGACGGTGGCACTTCGTCCCCCATCAAGGGGGAGGTAATTATATGCTCCTTTTTACCTGGCGGTAAAAAGATCGCAGTATAGAACTGTCCTAGGGGTCCCCGCAAAGATGCGAAGCAGATTTGTGGAGTGAAAAAGCGGGGCATTTCGGGTCTTTTTAAGGCAAAACCGAAGATTCCTTGTACGGGTTTTAGTTATTCATCGTGCGCGTAGGATACGTAAGAGGGGAAAAATCAAGCGAATTCTCTCCGGGTAACAGGGCTTGACAAGACGGCCTAACGGATTAAACTTTAGCAAAATGTGAAATTTTCACGAGGTTTAAAACGCAATCTTACTTTGGTCATATAATAACCAAGGAGGAAATCATGCAATTCGACTTTGATGACCTTGAAGATGAGAGGATCGTCGAATTTCCCGATGAAATTCTGGATTACCCTGAAAAAGTAGATAATATCCCTGACAAGGCAGGTGTATACGTGCTCCTCGATGATGATTTCGAAGTACTTTACGTAGGAAAAGCTGGAGGCGGAAGACTCAAGACAGAAATAAAGACCAAAGAAGGATCTCCCCATGAGGAAGGAGCTACTAAATGTTTATGGGCTCGAACCAATAGTGATGAAATAGCCAAGGCTATAGAATCGGAGTGGATTAGTAAATACGACCCCCCAAACAACACTCAAGGGAAATAAACCACTTTTGAACAAAAGTTTGTAGGGGCCGACCTTCAGGTCGGCCCGAATAAGCTTGACGTATTTGACTTTTCTACTATAATGTAATGTATGGAAGAACAGCTAGAACGAATACGTTATGCTGCTGAAAGGTTACTTTGTAAATCGGGGGAGTCACTCCAAATGTGCCCAAGAGAAGAGTGGTTCAACAGTATTTTACCTAGCGGAGAACCCACTAGGCTTGACTCTCAACGACCTCCATTCACACATGCTGCAGCAAGTGGTGGGACCAACCAACCCGACCCTGGTCGGGATTTCGTGAGGTATGACGAAAATGATTATCCGTATGTTTACAACATAGATCACCAAAATGCCATTCAGGATCTAACTCTCCACCCTCAATATCATCAAATACTCAATATGGCCAACCTTGAGGATAGTGAATCCCTCCGTATTGAATTGCGAAAATATGTATTTTTCATAGGGCCTCAAAAACTTTGGCATCATCACTGTAAGGAAATCCCAGAAGCCATCAAAAATGCAAAATCTAAGACTAGAAGGTTTCTCATGGAAAGAGAAGACAACATGATTATATTCCAAGTACTCGCGAATCTGAGGTTCTTAGATGATTTCGTTGTTGCACTTATGGATAAAGAACTTTCGCAGCAATCAATAACAGAGTTCTACGAAAAATGGCTAGAAGTTATTGAATGGAACAACAACCAAGGAGTCTATAGCCTCATGAACCAAGGTGTGATTCTAACAAGCCTTTACGGAACTATCGTGTATCCGAAAGAGAAATTCTTTGACAATATTCCAGAAACCCCCCTAAAAGATTTGAATCATAAAAGGTGGGGGGCAATTACCTTCCTGACACCACAACCACCTCCTGATAAGATGTCACTAAGAAGTTTCGTCAGACGTCTTAGAAATGCTTTAAGCCACAGTCGCGTTACCGTTAAAAAAGACCCTGAACACGATATGATTTTTTCCTTTGAAGATGGACCACAAGTAAATAATCATTGGACAACGGACTTTTCAGTATCATTTGGAGTTCACCATTTACACAATTTTATTTATTCACTCAACAAAGGCCTCATTACAGGGGAATGGGATTGATCTCAAAAGAACACGAGCCACACCCCGAACGTCAACGCGCCAAGGAGCACTACCGACGGGGCAAGCCACTTGTAGACCGAAACCCAGCTCGCCTTGAAGTAGTGCTTGGAAAGATAAAGGCACAGGTGTGCGGGAGACAAAAGGCAGCCAAGAAAACCAAAAACGTATGCAAGCATCAGGAGCCCGGGATCGCTGCCAATAAAAGGCGCAAGAAGCGGGAACGTAGCCCCGACGTAGGCCTGGTTTAACCCGACCAGAACCCCGACAAGGAAAGGCACAAGGATTACAAAAAGGGTGATGAGCGAAGGAGAGGCAGCCGAAAGAAGGCCTTCAAGCTCGACAAGCGCCGTGCCAGAGGTAAGCATGTCGCGGAAGAAAAACACCACCACCAGAAGCAAAAGCACCTGCCAGTCGAACGCCTTCCACATGATCCGGCCTATACTTCTTATGGGTACGCGGTAGCAAATCCAGGATATTATAACCACACCCAGCATGAGCAGTGAAACCGGCACGTCAAAAGGAATCTGAACCGCAGCGATAAGGACCAGGATCATGATGACTGGAAAGGTTCCGTAAAGGATGTCCTTTACTGCTTGCCTGGACTTACCTTGAGCGCGGTCTGGACGAACCTTTCGCCTCTGGACGAATCCAAACAGTGTGATTGCCCCAAGGCTTAGCGCTCCCAGGGTGACGAACGATTGATTGAGAAGGAAGTGTCGGTAAGGGATATCAAGGATACCCATGGCCAGTATGATGCCCGGATAAAGCGGCCAGAAGTATTCCCACACGTGGCGGAACCAGTAGTTGACGTAGACCAGGAGCCCCGCTGAAACGTGATGCGGTTTGGCCTGCTCGGCAACCATGGGTGCGGTTAAAAGCGCTCCGCCTGGCATGGGCAGAAGCCCGACGAACATTGGAACGGTTACAAGACCGGCCCTTGAGCCGTGCAGGAGATACTCGGCCCCGCCGGCAAACCGCTCCAGACCCTTTACCTTCTTCATTATCTGGATGAGAATATATACGAGAAACACCATAGCCAGAAGATTGAGGGTGCGCAGATCTATGAGGCTGTGAATGAACACCTCGCCTATCTTGAGCGCAGGCATCCTCGAGAGTACGCCGATAAGCACCGCTCCAATAAAGATCGCAGGAAAGATGGGCCAGCGAAGAACCATAAGAACCATCATCGTCACAACCACTACGGCGAAGACGATCAAGAGATTGGCAATCATCAAGAGATGGGCAGGAAAATCTGGGGCTTGCCGGATTCGGGATGGCGACCTTCCAAAGGTTTAACCCCCCAATGGCGTTGGACAATGTCAGCCCTTAAGAGGGTTTCCGGCCTGCCGTCCTCCACGAGCTTTCCCTCGGAAAAGACAAGCATGCGCTCTGATACAAGCGCCGCATAGTTAAGATCGTGAGCCACCAGCACCACGCCTACCCCTTCCCTGTTCAACTCCAAAAGCATCGTCAGCACCTGCTGCTGGTGGGACAAATCAAGGTGGTTAAGTGGTTCATCGAGAAGGATAACTGACGGGTGCTGGACAATAGAGCGTGCGATCACGGCCAACTGGCGTTCGCCGGACGAGATGTTGTTTATTCCCTTCTCTGCAAGCTTGGAGATCTGCAGCCGATCGAGAGCGGAACGCGCCATTGCGTAGTCGGATGAATGATAGCGCTCAAGAGGTTTAAGGTAGGGATGGCGCCCCTGAAGCACGGTCTCGATAACGGTGAAGTCAAGTGCAAAGTAGCTCTCCTGAGGAACGTAGGCGATGCGCTGGGCAAGCTCTTTGCGGCGGTAGAAGGAAAGCGGACGATCTCGGAAAATAATCTCTCCTGCGGACGGCTCGAGCAGTCGCGCCAGAAGCTTTATGAACGTGCTCTTTCCCGCGCCGTTGGGTCCTACCACAGAGCAGAACTCCCCTTCTTTGATAGAAACCGTAAGGTTCTCAAACAAGGTCTTCTGAGCGTACGAAAAGCACAGCTCTTTAACCACGAATCCAGATTTCGTGTTAGCGGGTGTGTTACGGGGGGGTGTGTTACGGGGGGGTGTGTTACGGTTACGGGGGGTCATGCAAGCCTCCGGCGCATGATGTAAAGGAATACAGGAACCCCGAACAAGGTGGTGACAACCGAGAGGGGAAGGTCTACCCCTGTTGCCATGGCAAAACCGCGCAGGCAGAGATCGGAAGCAAGAAGCAGACTCGCGCCTGCAAGGAAACTTCCAGGCAGGACTCGCAGGTGACGGGGACCGAAGATAAACCGAACGATATGCGGCACAACCAGCCCGATAAAGCTTATGGCTCCTGCAAACGCGACAACCACCCCGACGAGTAAAGCTGAGAGCACAAAGACTTCGGTGGTGAGCTTCTGGGTATCCACACCCAGGGACTCGGCTGCTTCGATGTTTGTGGAGAGGATGTCAAGCGACCGCCAGCGGGCCACGAGCCAGCCTGCAGCGCCTAAAGATACGACAGCCGAACCCGCAAATACCCAGAGCTTTGTTGGTGTAAACACAACCTTGGTCGAACCCATGAGGAAGTAGATGATCTGTGCAAGCTGCTCGCGGGAAAGCACCATGAGTACCATCACAAGGCTTGAGCCCACGAAACTTACGGCCACGCCGGCCAAAATCAAGGAAAGCCTCGACATCCTGCCCCGCATCCTGGCCAGGGTATAGACCAGGAAAAGTGCGCCAGCAGCACCTGCGAACGCGAAAAGGGGACGACCTATGACCGATGTCCATCCCAGGAGCAAGGAGAGCGCCACGCCGACCCCTGCCCCGCTTGATGAGCCGATGATGTATGGATCAACAAGAGGGTTCTGCAAAAGTCCCTGAAGCGCCGCACCGACAAGTGCAAGAATGCCTCCGGCAAAGATGGTAAGCAGAAGTCGAGGAACCCGGCTGGCAAGTATCTGTGAATCGAGCGTTAAACCAGCAGGACCAAAGGCAAGGGCAAGCAAGGAAAGTCCTGCAAGCAGGACAACGAGTACGATCCAACCCAGATTAGAACGCATGGCGGACTATTGAATCGGTGATTTGAAGTCCACGGATCAGCCGCGGCCCCGGACGCATAAGTTCATCCACAGGCAGGGAATCGAAGACGACGCTGCGAGATATAGCAGGTATTCCTGACCATCCGATGCGCTTTTGAACGTTTCTGCGGTCAGCATTCGGGTAAAGAAGCAGGATGATCTCAGGTGAACGAACCACCACCTCCTCAGGGTCTATGACGGGATAGCCCTGGGAAAGGTCGGAAAAGACGTTTACAAGACCTATGTGCTCGAACGCATCGGTCAGATAGGAACCGCCGCCCACACTTATCAAAGGCTCCTCGGATATCTCGATGTAGATAGAAAGTTCCTTGTCCTTCTCAATCCCTTTGAGTTCCGATTTCAGGCTATCCACCAGCTCCTCTCCCCTATCCGATACCCCAAGTGTATCGGCAAGCGCCTGAATCTGGGCAAAGACCCCTTCAAGATTGCGAGGATCGGTGAATACCGCAACCCTGAATCCGGCGGCTTTAAGGTCTCGAGCAAGCTGGGCCTGGGTAGGTGTTGCAAGGAGGATAAGATCAGGCTTGAGTAAGCGCAGACGTTCAGGGTCGGGCGAGAGGAAATCGCCGACCTTTTTCTTCTCTTTGACTTCGGGTGGATAGTCGCAGTAGGTTGTTACACCGACGAGCCTATCTTCTGCTCCAAGAGCGTATGTGATTTCGGTCAGGCTCGGCACCAGCGAGATCACCCTATGCGGCTCCCCGTTACTCTTATAAGGTGTGTTACGGGTGTTACGGGGGGTGTTACGGGGTGTGTTACGGGAGCAGAAGCTAGCGCTCAAGGCGAGGGCGCAGAGGAACAGCCTTGCAATATTCTTCATAAACCTTTCCCAGTTCGTTTTTGAGTTTGCGCTCCTCGAATCTGATGGAAAGATACCAAAGCGGCAAACCGATCACTACGGTGGCGAGCATGGCCCATGGGGAGAAGAAAACAAGAGGTATAGCGAACATGATTAAAAGCATCCCGACGTAGCGAGGATGTCGAGAAATCTGCCAGGGCCTTGTAGAAAGCACCTCTCGCTTGTTCTTTGTGCGGCTGTAGACCACAAGCGCCCACAGGCGAATCACTATCCCCAAAGCGAAGAGAAGCAATCCGAGAACGTTGAAAAGGGGGTAGAGGAAGTGAAGTTGGGTGCCGCCGAACGCGTCCCAGCCCGCAAGACCCTGCAGGCCGTAGAAGTAGACGGCAAATGAGCCTTTAAGCCAGGGGTTGAACCTGGAAACAAGGCTGGACTGGAAGAAGAGTGCGGAAAGGTAAAACTCAACACCCAGCCAGCAGAGCCACAAGACGGAGTAGATAATCGGTATGGCTGCCTGGTGACCGGCGACGTCCAGAAACAGGTTCTTCGTGAAGTTCGTAAGGTAGACAACCACAAGGATCGTCCAGAGAAGACGCCCCCAGCGGATACCTGTTTTCT
>JAGMDF010000080.1 GCA_023128825.1 Caldifarciminota bacterium
ACATTAGTAATAGCCGAGATGGCGGAACAGGCAGACGCGCTAGCTTCAGGAGCTAGTGGGGGCAACCCCGTGGGGGTTCAACTCCCCCTCTCGGCATTTAATTACCCCACGACGTTACTTCGTAACGCCGCGGGGACCCCGAGTCAATGCTCCTTTTGACCAGAGGTCAAAAGATCGCAGAGAAAAACGTAGGGGCCGACGTTAACTCAGCCTCATTTATATAAGGAGTAATCCCCTTGACAGCAAAGAAGCAGAGGGTATCCTTTCTCGTTAATCGGCAAAAGGAGGCCTTGTTGCAAAGGAAAGTCTCGCTTTTTACAAGTTTTGTCTTAGCAACCGGCTTGTTTGTCCTGGCCTGCGATAACGACGACTCTACTACGCCGCCTGATCCTACCGACAACAACACCATCCAGACCGCCTGGGACGTGAGTATCCCCTACGCAAAGGAGTTTACCATCCCGGCAGATGATCCGGCAGAGGTCTTTTACTTCGGCATCGGCCCGAACAAGCCCTTTGCTTCAGTGATCGTTGTAAAGGTCAAACTCCTCGAACCGACGGGCACCCCCTTCTACCTTAAGGCCGAGCTTTTAAGCGAGAAACAGACCCCGCTTGTGCCGGACGCTCGCGAATCCGATCTGGTGCCTGCGGCATGGGTGGCAAGTCGTCCCGAGCAGACCTACTACCTTCGCATCACCCCTGTGGGCGATCCTGCAGGCGACCGTTACAGATACAGGCTCGAGATAGCCTCATCCAACATCAACGATCCACTGGAGCCTGACGATGACACCAGCGACGCCAGCCCCCTGCTTCTGGACATAGAATCCACCGGTGCCTATCTGGTGGACGCTTTCTCTGACAGCCTTGAGCCTATGGCATCGCTTCCAGACTTCTACCGATTCGAGTTAAAGGATACCACCATGCTTTACGTGGACGTATCCAGGCTTGGCGGGGACTGCAAGCCTTTGATGCGTCTTTATGCGCCGGATGGCGAGGCGTTCGGAGAGATCAAGGATACAACCGCGGTCTTTGATCTTACCGGTTCGGGCTTTGTTGCGGGCTACTGGTTCATTGAGGTAACGGACGAGGAAGGCTACTATCCGGCCTATGGCAAGGGCGAGGTTGCGTTCAACTATCTTGAGCCTTATACCATGCTTGTCTCAACCTGCCCTCAGTGAAGGAAGGAGGAAGTGATGGGACAAAAGCAAGTTGGGATGATCCTTGTTCTTTTGAGTGTGCTTCTTTTTGTGCTTTTCTGCGAGTTGCCGGGTCCTGAGATCGAACGCGTCACCGCTGACGATCCTTCGCTGGCGCCTGGTGAGAGCACCATTCTCCACTGCGATGTCTACAATCCGGCAGGGGGTGAACTTACCTATGTCTGGCAGGCGGATACCGGAAAGATTGAGAATCTTGGCGATAGGGCGCGGTGGACAGCCCCTGAATCGGTAACCAGCAACTTGATCGTGACGATTACCGTGACCGTGAGCGATGAGCAGGGTATGATGGATGAAGAAAGCATCGCTCTTGAGGTAAAGGCAAATCCCTAAGGATAGATAGGGGAACGCCTTAGCGTCCCCTTAATCATTCCGATTAAGCCTAACGAATGATAACAAGCTTTGCGCTTGCCTGTAGATTGGTTGATTCAAGGCGCACGAAGTAGACCCCTGCCGGGAGCCCTGCGAGATTCAAGGGAATCGAGTGCTCGCCAGCAGCATAAATCCCTGACGCGATGCAGGTAACCCTGCGGCCTACGGCGTCGTAGAGGTCGAGACTGATGGAGGAAGCCTCAGGCAGGCTGAAGTAAACCGTTGATCCTCTGACTGCCAGATCGATGGGCGTTGTCCGAGGAGAGTTCTCGACTACAGACAAAGGTTCGGTGGTTTTGGCGTAGTACACCTGAATCTGCTCGGTTTCGAGTTCATACGGCGCATAGACCACGTGACCGTAGCCTTGGGCATCGATTGCAAAGAAATGCTTCTCGGGCCAAAACTCGTCTACATCAGGTGTATTGGTGACCGGTTCATGGCTCCAGCCTTCAGGAAGTTTGGTTCCGTAATAGATATCGTACTGGCTATCCATATCGACTGCATGCCCCCATGCAAGATGAGGATTACCTGCGTGATCAACATCTATTGCCAAGTCTTCGTTAACCAACGGGTTATCCTGCTCCGACCACACATATTCACTTATCCAGGAGCCGGTTTTGTTGGTTGCGTATCCTATTGAGCTTCCGCTTAATTCAAAGGCAACATGGAATCCTCCTTGGGCATCAATTGCGGCGGAGGGAGAATAAGCGGCGTCATCGATCGAGGATTCCGCAACCATCTCTGCAGACCAGTCAGGATAGGCGGATAATGAAGAACGGTAGGTGTGCCAGATATTACCTTCATAGGTGTAGAAAATATGGGGGAGGTCATTCGCGTCAAGTAGAAAATCAAATCCGGTAGGGTTCGTCCATTCGGCAATCTGCTCGGAATGAAAACCCTGCTCATCGAAATACCCGTAAAAGGGCTGTTTATCAAGGAGGGTGCGAGGGGTCATTATATAAACGATATGGGGATTCCCATCTTGATCCAGATGAATTACAGGCCAATACTGTTCGTCCCCATCGTCTGTTAACTGATGAACCACCATCTCGCCACTGGTATCTGTAGCAAGGAAAAGGTCGTACTGATCTTCCATCCACCTGCAAAAGGCAATAAACATATTCCCTTCAGAATCGATATCGAAGCGGAAGATTCCAATACCGGAGGATTCCAACACTTCTTCGCTAACCCAGGAGTTGTTTTCTTTATAGACAAGCTTCAAATAGGAGTATTCCTCATCGTTTGTCTGATCAAACAGGATAACGGGTTGTCCTTGAGGTGTGAAGGCAATGATTGGACCACTACTGTAAAGGCTTGGATCGTTAGTAACCTGCTCTATATCCCACTCTACGGCAGAGAGCGCAAGGACTCCTGCCAGAACCATCAAAGCGATCCTTTTCATAATCGTACCTCCTACTTCTTGGTTTTTAGAAATATAATCCCAAACGTCAGATTGTCAAGAGAGTGATTTTTGAAAAGACCTTACTGGATCGGACACCCTAGAATGAGTGCTCGCTTTTGTTCCGGGGAGAGTTTCTTGATCTCCGCCTCTCTCTTCTGTGCGCTGGACCGGGCGGCGTGACGTTCCATGAATCGCAAGAGACAGGGACGGCGGCTGCGGGTGTAACGCGCGCCCTTGCCTTGATTGTGCTCGGCCAAACGCTTTATGACGTCCCTTGCGATTCCTGTGTAAAGCGAACCGTCGGCGCATTGAAGGATGTAGGTGTACCAGGATTCGGTAGGATTAATCACGACCTGATCGATCGAGGACGTCTGCTTTCCATTCCTGCGCCGTTGCCCTGAACTCCGCCCGCAGGGAGTCGGTTGTAGAAATCATGGAGATCAAAACCAGACAAACCATAGCCTTGACTTTAGGATAAAGAGTGCCCATGTCAACCCTGACGGAATAGCAGGGGTTAAAAACTTGACTTCGAACGCAAAGGGATTATCTTAAGATTCATGAAAGCGATGCAACTTTCTAAGCCAGCTCCGATTGAGTCCGAGCCTTTGAAGCTCGTGGATCTGGGGATGCCGGAACCCGGTGAAGGTCAGGTAAGGGTAAAGGTATCGGTCTGCGGGGTGTGCCATACAGACCTGCACACGGTCGAGGGCGATCTCAAACTGCCGAAGTTGCCGATAGTGCCCGGTCACGAGATAGTTGGCAGGATAGACAAGGTTGGCGAGGGGGTATCCAGAGAACGATTGAGCGAGCGCGTTGGCGTGCCCTGGCTTTACGAAACCTGCGGTGAGTGCTCCTTCTGCAGGGAAGGAAGGGAGAATCTGTGCCCGAACGCCAGGTTTACAGGCTACCACGAAAACGGCGGATACGCAGAGTATATGGTTGTTCCCGAGGATTCGGCGTATCCGATACCGGATGGGATTGCAGACGCCGAGGCCGCGCCCTTGATGTGCGGGGGTGTGATCGGCTACCGTGCGCTTGTCTTATCAAAGGCGAAGCCCGGCCAGATACTGGGCCTTTACGGATTCGGCAACTCGGCGCACGTAACAATACAGGTGGCGCTGTATCTTGGGATACGGGTTTTTGTATTCTCAAGGACACCTGCCAACCGAAAGTTAGCCGAGAAGCTGGGTGCGGAGTGGACAGGCGGGGCAGAAGAACAGCCGCCTGAGCGGATTCATTCAGGGATAATCTTCGCCCCGGCAGGGCCGCTTGTTCCCATGGCATTGCGACACCTTCGATCCGGCGGAACCATCGCCATGGCCGGAATCACCATGACCCCGATCCCAGCCTTCCCGTACGAGCTTATATACTCCGAGCGAGGGCTGCGCTCGGTAGCCAACTCCACGCACGAGGACGTTCGCCAGCTTCTGGACTACGCTGGCAAGATACCTGTAAAAACTGAGGTTACGGAGTTTCCGTTAGAGGACGCGAACAAGGTGTTACGGGCGATGAAAGAGAGTAAAATTCAAGGCGGAGCGATTCTAAAGCCATGAACTTTTCCTGTTATCAGAAGGGACAAAGATTGGCGTGTTACGGGGTGTTACGGGATGTTACGGGCGATGAAAGGGAGTGAAATACAGGGAGGAGCGGTGTTGAAATGCTCCTTTTGGACTACGGATAAAAGATCGCAGGAATAGGAAAGATGATCGCTTTTAAGGAATGTGGTTCGGTTGATTTGATAGTGGTTGACTTCAGTTCTGAGAATCAATAGGATGCGTAATGTTTGAGAGAATACTCATAGCCACCGACGGCTCGGACAACGCGATGCGCGCGGCCCAGAAGGGGCGCGATATTGCAAGCTGCATGCAATCGGAAGTTACGCTTGTGTACGCAGCCTACGTGCCTGCTATGTATGCAGATGACCTTCGGACGGAGATAAGGGAGGGTTTGAGGGAGGAGGGGCGACGGATACTTGCCTCTACCGCAAAGCTCTTTGAAGGCTCAGGGATAGAGCCTCTCCGCGAGCTTCTGTTTGACGAGAAGGCCGAGGACGGCATATTGAGGCTGGCCCATGAGCGGGGCTACGACCTTGTGATCGTGGGCTCGCGCGGTCTTGACGCCGCCGGACGCAAGGCGCTCGGCTCGACCTCTATGCGTGTGGTCGAGCAGGCAACCTGCCCGGTGCTGGTGGTTCACTGATTCATTTTTATTCCCCTCACCACTAACTCCCTCTCCCCTTGGGAGAGGGTCGGGGTGAGGGTGAGTACAGTTCACGCAGGGAATTTCTAAAAGCACCCAAGGAGGCTTTGATTCACCCCCACCTTTATCCTCCCCCATCAAGGGGGAGGAACAGAAAAATGGCTTTCCCTCCCCTGGCGACGAAGTGCCACCGTCTGCCCGCCAGTCGGGTGTCGGGTAGAGGGCAGGGGTGAGGGGATTCTAGTCCATTAATAATTCCTCCCCTCCCTTGACGGGAGGGGATTGAGGGGAGGGTGTCGTCGCGACCGGTCGATCGCCTCCAACAAAGGCGCGGGAGGGCGGCGATCTCATATGCGGCTCAATCCTAGGATTTACCTGTAAGTGTCAGCCACCTGTTCGAATTGAGGGTAATCTGAAGTCGCACCCCCTAAACGCACGGCTGATATATGAGATCGCTTCGGGCGCCTTCGACACCCTCGCAATGACAAGACGTAGGGGCCGACCTTTAGGTCGGCACAGCTTACCGTGTGGAACAGGCTCTCCAGCCTGTTCTGATTAATAATTTGCGCAGACTGGAGAGTCTGCGCCACACTGTAGGCTACCGAATCAATACAACCTTTTGAGATGACGCCTCTGTCTCTTCAGGTACAGTGAAGGCCCGCCTCTTATTTTATCGCACCCCACACGTCTGCTTCGCATACGCGCTGGGACCCCGGATAAATCCTCCTTTCGCCCCTCGGGCGAAAGATCGGAAAGACACAAATCGAAGGGCCGGTTCTGCCAGCCCTTTTATTGCTTCCCTGCGATCTTTTGGACGTAGTCCAAAAGGAGCATGTAACTGTTTGACAACCCCCAAACCATTACTATACTGATCTCATGAGTGCAAAGAGATCCACACCTTCCAAGGGGGAAAAGAGTTTGAGGGCGCAAAAGCGCGTGCCCGTGGAGAGCCTGCGGGCAAGGATGGATGCGGAGAGGTTTTCATTTGAAACGACCGAGCACATCGAGCCCCTTCACGGCACGATAGGCCAGGAACGCGGTGTGCGCGCCATAAGATTTGCGCTGGCACACGGAACCCCGGGCTTCAACTGCTACGTGTCAGGCCCCTTGGGCACCGGACGCATGACGACGACGATGTCGCTGGTGCGCCGCCGCGCAGCCGACGAAAAAAAACCGCTCGACTGGGTATATGTATACAACTTCGAGACACCGTCAGAACCGCTCTCCATAGGCTTAAAAACCGGCACCGCGAAGGATTTCGCATCCTCGATGGACTCCTTCATCAAGGACTGCCGGGAGAAGATACCCAAGGTATTCGAAAGCGAGGAGTATGCTGAGGAACGCACAAAGGTAACCGCATCGTTTGAGCAGCGCAAGGAGCAAGAGCACAAGAAACTCTCAGAGAAGGCTCAAAAACGCAGCTTCGTTATAAAAAGAGGACCCACTGGCCTCTTCCCCATCCCGATTCGCGAAGGCAAACCACTTGAACAGGAGGAGTTCCAGACGCTGTCCGATGCCGAAAAGGAGAAAATCCAGAAGAAAGGCCAGGAGCTTACCAAGATCATGGAGACTATCCTCGGGGAGGTGCATAGGATAGAAACCGAACAGACTGAGGCCCTTACCGAGTACGACCGCAAGGTGGCCTACTACACCCTGGGGCTGCTTCTTGATCCCCTTATCGGGAAGCACAAGGACGAAGCCAGGATAAACCGCTACTTCAACTGGGTCAAACGCGATGTGGTACGCCACATAGATTTCTTCAAGAAGACCGACGATCCGGAGCGGATCGCGCATCTCCACGCGCTTCTTGAGCAGTATCGGGTAAACGTGTTCGTTGACAACTCCAATCTCAGCGGCGCACCGGTGATCTTCGAGGACAACCCAACATACTACAACCTGTTCGGTGCGATCGAGTACCGCAACGTCTCGGGCAACATGGTTACCGACTTCTCCAAGATCAAGCCGGGTGCGGTGCACCGCGCCAACGGCGGATACCTGATTCTGTCCGCGCGCGAGCTGCTCTCAGAGCCCTTTGCATGGGACGCGCTAAAGCGCACCCTTCGCTCAAACGAGGCCAAGGTCGAAAACATCTCAGAAAAGGTCAGAGGTGCGGCAATCGAGACCCTGCGCCCCACGCCTATCCCGATCGATTTCAAGGTGATACTCATAGGTTCTCCAAGGATCTACGGTTTGCTTCACGAGCTTGACGAGGATTTCCGGCGGCTGTTTAAGATCCGGGCGGACTTCGACGTGGATATGCCGCGCACACCCGAGAACGAGCTTGCCTACGCCCGTTTCATCTCGGCGCGCTGCAAATACGACGGCCTGCGTTCGTTTACCAGGCAGGCGGTGGCCCGAGTTGTCGAACACGGCTCCCGTCTTGCAAGGGATCAGCAACGCCTCTCCACCCGTTTCGCACAGATAGCCGAGCTTACCAGCGAAGCAAGCTTCTGGGCAATGGACGCAAACTCGCCGGTGGTGCGCGCAGAACACGTGGCCAAGGCGCTTGAGGAAAAGGTCTACCGCAGCCGCATGATTGAAGAAAAGATCCAGGACCTCATGCTGCGCGGAACACTCTTAATTGACGTGGAGGGTGAAAAGGTAGGGCAGATAAACGGACTCACGGTTCTCTCGCTGGGCGACTACTCGTTCGGCAAGCCGGTAAAGATCACCGCCCGCGCCTGGCTCGGCCGCAAGGGCGTGCTGCAGATCGAGCGCGAGACCCGAATGAGCGGCCCCATCCATAACAAGGGTGTTTTGATCATCACTGGCTTTTTGGGCGCCAGGTTCGCCGCCGAACATCCGCTGCCCCTCTCGGCAAGCCTGACCTTCGAGCAGCTCTACGACGAGGTGGAAGGCGACAGTGCATCGAGTGCTGAGCTTTACGCGCTGCTCTCAAGCCTGGCCCGGGTGCCCCTGACCCAGTCTGTGGCCGTAACCGGGTCGGTGAACCAGTTCGGCATTGTGCAGCCCATAGGCGGAGCCAACGAGAAAATCGAGGGGTTCTTCCACTTGTGCAACTCCAAGGGACTCTCAGGCGAGCAGGGGGTGATGATTCCTGCATCCAACCTTCACAACCTCATGCTGCGTGACGACGTGCGTGAGGCGGTAAGCGAAGGTAAGTTCCACATCTACGCGGTATCCAATATCGAGGAAGGGATTGAAATACTCTCAGGCCTGCCTGCCAAAGACCTCTTCGCAAAGGTAGATAAACGCCTAACCCAGATGCACGAGGCAATCAAAAAGGAAAGGGAAGAGTAATACTTGAAAGTCTCTGCACCCAATGGATTAACGAATTCGATCAGGATCGAGCCGTCCATCGCCTTCTTTTGACTTGTCCACCTTGCTGTCGTCAAGGCTTTACGAGGCTTACGGAATTCCTTTGAGCACCTCTTGTTCGAAGGACAAAAGATCGCAGGCGGCCTTTGGCCGTTCCGGGGTCGCCGCGGAGTCGTGAACCGACTGTAGAGGGGATTACAATTCAGAGAGGACGTAGCTCTTTGATTGCACCACCGTCTGTGAGCCAAACACGCCCCAAGCACCTTCGATGTGCATGTAGTCTTCCACGCGGATGTCAGGGTCCCAGCGATCTTCTCCATAATACCGGTAGTCATAAGCGTTGGTATCCAGAGCAGCTACCCAGAACCAAAGGGAGTCGCCCCACAAATAAAGTTCCTCCAGAGGTATCGAGTAACTATCACCGGGCAACAACTCCGGATAGGTGAAAGCGGAATCTATGTAGACTGTATCTGCGTCCTCATCCTCCCACGAGATCCAGACAAATGCCTTCATCAGATAACCTGCGGCATCGTTGGACTTGCTCCACGCCAGGGTATCGGTAGTGGATATGGTGTCGGTCTGAAATCCCGTAATCTCGAAGTTTCCGGGAATAGTAGTCTCTTTGGTTATCTCCTCGCCGGTGGGGTAAGAGACCTCAAGCGTCCAGGTCTCGCCGGGATGGAAGGATAAAGAATCGGAGTAATAACCGGTTGAATCCTCGGTAAGACTGAAGCTTTCTTCACCATGCTTGAGACTGACTTCAGCCCCGCTGACCCCGTTCCACGGGAAAACTATCTCCGGCCAGACTTCAAACGTATCGTCACGCCAGAAGGTATCCATGATGGTATCAGGCACCAGCGTCAGGGTATCGTCTACTGAAGTGGTTTTTCCAACCATGATGCATGCAAACGAGGAGTCGGCGGAGAGTATTGCATAGATATTAGGCTCACCTTCGTAGGTTTCCGGAGTGATGTCGCAGGCGATTACGGATAAAAGAAGGATGATGACGGGTATTATCCTGAGTCTCATCACAACCTGGCTCTTATTCCAAAGCTGGGTATGGGGACGGGCAGCATGTATACCGGTTCCCGACGGGTGACTCCGTTTTCGTCGATCTCGTAGTCGTAGAAGAGTACGTTGCGCCTGGCGTAAACGTTGAGCACCTGGACGTAGAACTCGGCGTCAAAGCGTTTGAAGAGCTTGAAGGATTTCGTGAAGCCTGCATCGAGGCGGTGATAGGGCGGGTAACGCACCTCGCCCCGTCTGCCCGAGATGGGCAGCCAATCAATATCTCCGTCATCATCAACATGCTGGTACCAGCCGATCTGGGCGGTGAACGGGAACCCGGAGGAAAACACCCACGCCGAGGTCAGGGTCCAACCCTTCTTGCCCAGGGGCAATGCAAAGGACAGATTGAGGTTGTGACGGGAATCGTGCACGGGAAAGAACCAATCCTCATCGCCGAACCGGTAGCGTGTGACCGAGTAGGAGTAGCCGACCCAGGAGTAGCCGCGCTTGAGGAGCAGTTCTGCACCGTAGGAGTAACCCTGTCCGAGAGTTATGGACGCCGTGTCCGTAGTCGGACCTTCTCCACCCATCAGGTCGGCCTCCCGCAGGTTGCGCAGATCCTTGTAGTAGAATTCGACAGAGGCACTCATGTCTTTGGGAAACAGATACTCGGTTCCCAAAGTAAATAGGGTAGACTTCAGAGGAGGATAACGTTCATCCGCTCCCATCCACTGCTGGACGAACTGAACAGGGATCTTGAGCATCATCTCGTCACGGGGATAAGGAACGTATAAGTACTGATAGTATAATCCTGCCCCGGCCTTTATTGCCCAGTCGGCGGTAAGGCGACGCTTGATGCCCAATCGGGGCGAGGCACGCCAGTAGTTCCCATTCGAGAAATACTCTCCACGCACACCGGTCTCAATGACCCAGAACGGACCAGGCTCCCACTTGTCCTGCAGATAGACGGCGGCAAGCCAGAACGTATCGCGCTGGTTGACCCGGACCGTATCCCAGGAGGTATCCGGTTGATTCCGTTTATCCTTATCGTATCTCGCCCAACCCTCTTCCATGAAGTTCATGGTCTCTATAACCTTGCTCTCCACTCCAAATTCCACCGTATGTCCAGGACCGCTGAACCAGGTCAGCCCCCATTGCAATCCCAGCTCGCCGACACCGCTTTCCAACCCGTAGGTATATTCCTCTATTTTCTTACTCGTCTCCTCAAAATCAGGTTCGTCTCTTTCAATCACCTCGGTATCAAGCCGGTAGCGTGTGGCGTTGAACCCCAGAAGCGAGAAAAGCTGAGGTGTAAACAGATAACGCCACCTCAAACCAAGGGTTCCGTTTCCCCAGCGGAAGTCCAAGTCCACCTCCTCTTCTTCCTTAAAGCTAAGCACGTCGTCGCCGAAGAACCCGGATAAGGTGAATCGTGAGCGCTCACTTGCGTCCCAGTTCACCTTGGCCTGAAGATCATAAAAATGGTAGGGAAGATACAAAGGAAGCTCCTCAGATCCAAACATCTTGTCTATGACCCAGGTGATTGCATCTATGTAGGTTCTGCGACCTGCCGCGAGCCAGGAGCCTTTAGCACCCCAGGGAAGCGGCCCCTCTACGACAAGCTTGGAGGTCAAAAGCCCGATCTCTCCATAACCGGCTATCCGTTCGCTGTTGCCTGCCTTCATCTCGACGTCAAGCACCGAGGAAATCGCTCCGCCGTAACGGGCCGGGTATCCGCCAGTATAAAGCTCCGCTCCCTTGAGAGATTCGAGGATGAAGGTGGAAAAGAATCCCATAAGGTGATATGGATTGTACACGGTTACGCCGTCGAGAAGGATGAGGTTCTGATCCATGGTTCCCCCGCGAATATAGAGGGCGGAGGTGAAATCGGAGACCGACACCACCCCGGGCAGCATCGCAAGGGAGCGAAACAAATCCTGCTCCACGAAACCGGGTATCTGCCTCATCTCGGTAAAGTCCATACGCTTCACCCCCACGTCCACCTCGTGCTCGAAACGCGCACGCTCCGCTGTTACCTCGACCGGTTCCATACCCAGGGGCTGGGGCTTAAGGTAGAAGTCGCGGCGCAGCCTCTTATCGGCCCTCATGTCTATCTCTAAGCGTTCCTCCCGATAACCTATCATCGAAACGATAATAGTGTGTTTGCCCTCAGGAACATCAACAAGCACGTAGTAGCCCTGCTTGTTGGTAGCGGTGCCAATGCTTTTATCGGCAAGATAGACGCTGGCGTAGGCCAAAAACTCACCCGAGGAGGCCTCGCGCACGAACCCGGAAACCATCCCGGTTTGGGCCGCCCAGAGGTATCCTGCGGCGAAAAGCAATCCGCATACCGTGACTCTTCTCATAATCAAGGGTCAGTCTATCCCTCATTCGCCGCATGTCAAGAACTACAATGCAGCGCAGATACTCCTGTCTGCGCTTTTGGGTCCGAACAGACTTTTGAACAGACAAGAGTACCCGACTGGGGCACGTTGTGTCTGTTCTACGCAGGCCTTTAGGATTGAGGATATTGAGGGGGGAGAAGATAACTCTATTGAAGGAGTATCGCTCTTCCCCTTTGACGGAGGGAGGGTTGGGGGTGAGACTTATAGTCTCCCCTTCCCTCCTATCCCCTCCCACCAGGGGAGAGGGAGTTATTTGATCAAGACGACTTTCT
>JAGMDF010000081.1 GCA_023128825.1 Caldifarciminota bacterium
ACGAACTCGCGCGGGTTAAGGGAGTAGTGGATGAAGTAGCTGCGGCGCTCGTCGAAAACAAGATGCAGCTCCTTAAGCACCTTCATGTGCTGGGATACTGCACTCTGGCTGATTCCCAGTCTTACGGCTATTGCGCCGACCTCAAGCGGTCCTTCCTTCAAAAGCTCTATTATCCGCATCCGGCTCTCAGTGCCGAGCGCGCGTAATATCCGGGCGCGCTCTTCCAAAACTATCCTGCGCATCTTTCTCACTATTTAAGCGTTTACTTAAAAGATTATAGCTGGCAGGTGGATTCTGTCAAGCTGATCAGTAAAGATACGATGAGCGTCAGGAATACAGTTACTGCTGACTTCGGTTGAATGATGGGATGTGGTTCGGTTCAGGAGGCGGCCATGGCGCGTTTGATGAGAGCGTCTATCTCCGAAACCACGCGGCGTTTCACCTCGTAGGCTTCCTTTGCAAGGAGTTTTTCCTCCTCGTTTACCCACTCATCCCCCAATCTGCGCAGGAACTCAAGCTTTTTCATGGGATCAATAGGTTCGCCGTCCGGGCCGGTGGTTGTATCGGCGTAGATGAGTACCTTGGCTTCCAGGCTGAGTTTTCCCGTTTGCGGCAGGGCGTGGACCTTCACTATCTCAGCCGTCTTCTTGAGTCCTCGTTTTAGAAGGATCTCTGCACTTACCGCAGCGTGATTCAGGCCGTGGGCACGGGTGCGTCCAAGGTCGTGAAGCAGAGCCGCCACAACTACAATCTCCGTATCTATCTTGTGTTCGGCTCCTTCAAGGATCTCACATACGGTTTCGGCGCGGTGGGCTACACCTTCCGCATGAACCCTTAGCTCTTCATCCAGCCCCAACTCCGCGGCTAGGGCTCGTGCCTCATCACGTGTGATTCTATTCATACACCCTGTAGTCTCCGTAAGAGTATCCCCAACCTTTCCGTTTTGTCAAGACTATCGATTGCTCCTTTTCGCTTTCGGTGAAAGGATCGCAGAACAAAAGCGGAGAGCCGATCATAAAGGTTGGCTTCCATATGAAACTCCGATCTTTCGCCCCGAAGGGCGGTGATTAAAATCCTCGTACGGATCCAGATTAGTTGCGAGGGTACTAAAAGACTTCCATCGCTTGTTTTATCTCAACCCTTGATACCTAACTGGGGAAGCACCGCCTTGGCAAAGGTTTCCGGGTCTTCCACCACCGGGTTGTGAACCGCACCCTCGACCTTTAGGATCTTCAGGTCTTCAAAACAGCGCCCGTATAGTCTTTCGAAGGCCGCAACCTGTCCGAACGTCTTCTGAGGCATGGGAAATATGGTCGGCACCTTTACCTTGGGTCTGGCGCAGGGATTGGTGAAGCGTGCATATAGATACATCGCACGCAGGAACGCGGACATCGAAGGGGTGGGGACTGCGGCCAGACGCCTCTGGGTGTAGCCTGTGCCTTCCTCTTCCTCCAGCGGAAACATACGCATAATAAGTGCACGGCCTGGAGGTGTCTTGAAGAGCAATCTCAGTAGAACATCCCCGATTACCGGGTAGATCAGCAGGTAGAAGTAAAAGGGCATGAAGCCGTGCGGTTCGTTGAGGATGAGACATTTCAGTCTGTCCGGGTGCTGGTAGGCGTACTCGAGCGCGACGTTGGCGCCGATGCAGTTGCCCATCAGGTAGATTTTACGGAACCCAAAGTGCTCCCTGAAGGTATCTACCCATCTGACCATGTCGTCCAGGGTGTATCCGCCCTTTTGCAAAGGAGCCGAACCGTAGCCTGGCCAGGCAAGCTGGTAGACCGAAAAGTGCGGGTTAAAGTATGGCAGGATGGCATCGAACGTCCGCTCGTACCCGGCCCAGCCGTGCAACGAGAATAAGGGGTCGCCCTTGCCTGTTTTTTGATAACTGAGATACTCCTCTCCAACCCTGACTACGGGGAATCGGTCATCCATTAGGGTGAAGGATATGGGAATCAGGCCTTGTGTCAAGGGTTTCACCCTCCCCCTACCCCCTCCCGTCAAGGGAGGGGTGGTACCGGGGCAAACCGGTTAAAGCATATCTACCTCCCACTCGATGGGGGAGGGTAGGGTGGGGGTGGAGGACACCCTCAAACGCGCCCTGAAGCGTAACACTTAGGCACTGGCGATAGTTACTAGACAAGTGGAATGAGATTGCTCCGCAGGCGTTATCTTGTTGCGATCTTTTCGCGTAAGCGAAAAGGAGCACTGCTTCAATTGACATCATCAGCTGGATGCGTATATTACTCTATAACCACTGGAGGCATTGTGAAGAAGGTTCTCCTGTTATCCTTTATACTTGTTGCCGCGCTCGCGGCTGAGATTGATACATTATCGGCCCCCTTCCAGACGGAGCTTTCATACATCGTAGAACTACCCGAAGATTATGATTCCACCAGGAGTTACCCCCTGATCGTAGCCCTGCACGGGTTCGGCGATCGCATGGGAGCATACGTTGGCACTGCCCAGTCGTTTTATCCTGATGGAGCAATCGGTCTTTACCCGGAGACCCCTTACCCTGTCGATCTTGAGGGTAATCTGGGCTGGGCATGGTACATGTGGGGTGATTCTGGCTTCCACAGAAAAACCGTGGATCAGAGCACCCGCTGGGTGCTTTCCTGCATCCAGCAGGTCAAAGAGGATTACCCGGTTGATCCTCGCAAGGTCTTCCTTTACGGCTTTTCCCAGGGCGGGATGATGACCTACGAGGTCGGCATCCGGTATCCCGAACTGTTCCGCGGCCTTATCCCGGCTGGGGCATGGCTTGAGGTGGAGATAGATTCCATCAATCCCTTGGACAGCGCGGCATCGAGTCTTGCTGTCCGCGCCCTGCACGGGGTCTATGACAATGTCGTGGATTTTGCCGACGGTAAGGCGGCCGTTGATACCCTGGCCGCATACGGGGTGCCCGCAGAGATCATGCGTTATCCTTGCAAGCATCAGATAACCCGCGAGATGATCGAGGACGCGCGGGATTTCGTCTACTGCCGGCTCTACGAAGAAGAACCACTTCCACTTACCGCATTCCTCTGGCCGGATTCCGAGCTTGAACCTGTTGCACACGCTGAACTTCTGAAATCCATCCTCTGTCTTGACGATTCGGTGGCCGACATCGAAGCAGGACTGCTTGAACTTTACAGAGAGCAGGAATCCACAGAACTGAGGGAACAGATCATCTACCTTCTGGGAGCGCGCCGTTGCATCGGTTCAGAAGCCCTTTTGAATCAAATACTTGCAGACGAAAGCGAACCTCAAATGCTGCGTCAGGCCGCCTGCTCAGCGTTAATCAAACTTGGTACCGAGACAGCCTGGCAGGCCACCGAAGGGATCAAGAAACTGGTGGTGATCAAGGAGGTCGTAGCGGGTACCCAGGCCGACTCATTGGGTCTTGAAGAAGGCGACGTAATCCTGAGCTATAACCGCAAGAAGATCAAGGTCTATCTCGACCTCCGAAAGGCGATAGACTCGGTCAAACCCAAAACGAAGAAAGTGACCATGGTTATTCTCAGGCAGGGAAAGCGTATCCGTGTAAGACTTGAGCCAGGCAGGATAGGCATCTACCTTGACGAGGTGATTCGCTAGCTGGAACATCCCATAGGGGATGCACGTCTTAGTTATAGAGGTACTTGATTCAGCGGATGGCTGCGGTTCATGTTGCGGCTAAATTAAGGAGGTTATCATGAAGAGAATGGTTCTGGCGTGTGTGATGACCGGTTTGGTATTTGGTTTGTGGGCCGAGCCTTTAGTCTCCGGCGGCGAAGGCCTGGCGAGGATAGTTGACGCCCGCAACCAGGGATTGTATTCCTGGACCGCAGGGGTTTCGTTTGCCGGTGACGATCACGGTGCCGAACACATGTTCGACTGGGATATAAGGACATGGGATAACTCGGTTTTCCGTGTCTTCGGTTCCTGGGTTCCCTTTGAGTCCCTTGAACTTAACGCTGCCTGGGGTCTTGGCTACTCCTATCCTCAGATTAGTGAAGGCGCGATGCCCTCTTTCGGTCTCTGGGATCTGGGACTTGGTGCAAAGTACACCTGGCCGCTTGAGTTTTGGACAGTGGGCCTTGACGCTCGGACCTTTTTGCCCATACGTTCCTCCTTCTTCGATCCCGGGGTATTCGGCGGCTCCGTCCGAGTGCTTGCCACCAGAGAAACTGAGATTTTCACAACCCATCTCAACCTGGGAGGTCTTCTGCGCGAGAAAGCGGGCGTCTTTCTGGGTGCGGGTGCTGAGTTACGCTACGACTTCTTCAATCCCTACATCGAGCTTACGTCTGAGGTGTTTGCTGATTCCTTCCCAGTGAGGCTGACGCCCGGGGTGCGGATCCTCACCGATATCGGGATAAGTTTATTTTATGCGGCTGACTTTGGGCTTACCCCTGACGCCCGCAGTATTAATCTTGAAGGGGGGGAGTATGTGAATCAGATCTCACTAGGTCTGTCTTACTCGCCGGTTCCGCAGATCGTAAGGCGCAAGGCCTTGCTTTTTGTCAAGGTATGGGATGCTTCTACCGATGAGCCTGTAGCCGCCCAGGTTACAATCCCAAATCACTATCCGGGCGTTTTTGTAATCGGCCCGAGCGGCGAGCGTGTTCTGGATGTGCAGAGCGGTCGGTACAAGGTGATCGTAAGCGCACCCGGATATACGCCTCAGACCTATACCCTGAACTTTACCCCTCGCCGCACCTCGGTGCTTGAGATCGGGCTTGAACCTGATCGCACCGTCGCACACCTTATAGTAAAAACTGCCGATCGCCAAACCGGTAGCGCCATACATGGCGCTTCGGTGGCTGTGGCAGGCGTCACTCTGGCTACCGATGAGGTTGGTGAGGCACATTTCAGCATGCCCCCGGGTTCCTACACGATCGAGGCAGCTGCCCCAGGTTACCTGCCCAAGAAAGAGGCCGTTTTGGTTTCTGCGAGTATGCCGCTTGCGGTAACGATCTCGATGCTTAAGAGCGATGCGCGTATCCGCATCAGCGGCATCTACTTTCCATCAGGAAGCGCCGTGATTCCGGCTTCATCCTATCCAGCCATAGATGATGCGGTGCGTGTCCTTGAGGGAAACCCGGATATTCACATCGAGATCCAGGGTCACACCGATTCAGAAGGATCTGAAGAAGCCAACCTCATACTCTCCCAGCGCCGAGCCGAGGCGGTGCGCGACTACATTATCCGGGTACATGGGATACCTTCCAGTCGTCTTCAGGCTCGTGGATACGGCGAGAGTATGCCTGTAGCGTCCAACGATACCGAAGCCGGACGCGCCCGGAATCGCCGCGTTGAGCTGGTCGTTCTGCCTTGATAGATAGCGCCTTAGTCAGGATCAGGCAGGTTCGATATACCACTTGCAGATCGCAAGTGGGTGTGGGAAACTACTGATCTTTATGGTTGTATCACCGTCTTTCCTCAGAAATAAATCTCCCAGAAAGGAAGAGGGGATTTCATACCGTCTCCTTGAGATGATATCTGTTGTTATAGGCGAGGTCAAATTTCTTTCTATGGTCTGCCATAGACTCGAAGAAGTCGCGTTCTTCAGGAACCCTGAGCAAACGTTCTCGTACGCCTGTATTTGTTTGCGTTCTCAGAGGTCACCTTCGTCTTGTCCCCCAAGATAGTGATACTGCCTTTTGGTATGGTTACTGTGAATAGCTTAAGGCTGATGCATATCTCTGGAAGATACTTCAATCTCAGATAGTCAATTCTGAGTAAACAGAAACAACTCAGGCAGATTTTTGAGGAAGATTACCCCCTTGACACAGCCCAGACATTAGTTATGCTATGGTGTTGGGCGTTATTCGCCCCCATAGAGCCTAAAACCGGTTCACCTTGAACCGACGCCAAAGGAGGTATGATGAAGAAAATAGTGATAGTCCTGCCTTTAGCTATCCTTATCGTTGGTTGTGGATTGATTCCCAAGCCCCCGGACGTTGAAGGGATAGAGAAACTGCTCACCGAGGACCTCGAGGTAATCGCCACTCCGGGTGACGACAGCGTTAGAATAGAGATCAAAGGTTTTCCAGCCGAGTTGCCTGAAGGGCTTGAAGGTGTAAGCGTTTACGTGGACACCTTTGATATGAGTAATCTACCTGGTAGTGAACTTGGAACGCCGATTGCCTCCGGCATCACGGATAGCACGACACTCGAGCAAGGCGGATTAAAGAACGGTACGAAGTACTATTTTGAAGGCCGCGGTGAGATGGCAGGCGACACGGTTTCCACTTTAGGATTCGGCGGCATGTTCTATCCCCGCCCGTGGGGCCCGGGTTCCTATCTAGGCTATAACCCTGATGCTACCCCTCCTGAAGAGGGTATAAACAACGCCCTTCGCTTTGATCGTGCGACCGGTCACCCTGAGGAAAATCTGACAGCGAACGGTGAGGCGGATTTCTTCTTCTTTACAGATGGTCAAGATCTTTACATCACTAATGCAATGGTACTGGGAAGCGAAAATAAAAACGGGATTGAACCTGCAGGTCAGCATATCTCTAACTGGCTGGAAGTCAAGGATTCCTCAACCACTTACTCCGATACCGTCAAGGTGGGTAATGGACAGGTTTATCACTTTATGACCGCTGACGGCTACTACGGCAAGTTTGCGGTTGAGGGTATAGACGTAGTACCTGCCCTTACGTTAGGCGAGGGTGATGCCCTCAGGGTTTGGCTTCGCTACGCGTTCCAGACCGCCCAGCACGTAGGACACTACTGATTACTCCCCTCCCTTGCCGGGAGGGGGGAGGGTGAGGATCACCCCCTCCTTTATCCTCCCCCATCAAGGGGGAGGATGGTGGATTCTAGAAAGCCTTTGCTTGAAGAGGTATTCTTACCTGCATGGCTTGAATGTGGTTTTCACCACAGGCAGCTTCTCGATTTATCTTGAACTTATCAGCCTGTAGCTCTTTGAATCACGCCGGTATTGTGCCTGATTCCCAATTTCTATTAGGGTCAATTGGTGGTGTTGGCTTGGCTTGTGCCTTTCCCCTCGTCTGGATCTTCGGCCCTACCTCTTTCTTTCGCATCTTCTGAGATGAACGGAGATATTCGCTTCTTCTCAAGCCCCTTCTGGACGAAGAGATCGGTTATCGCTTTTGCGTTTTCAGGCGAGAACGAGTTGATTAACCCTTTGGCCGCCCCAGCGGCCTCCTTCTGGTGCCGGTTCCACCGACCGTATGCAAAAGGATGAAGTATGCGCGCCAGAGGGGCGGGATGTGAGGTGCCGTCTTTCTTCTCTCTAAAGTCGAGGCTTCTTGCCGCAAGCTGAGCCAGGATGAGATGGGCAGGGATTGTGAGTGCCGGAAGCGGGCGTCCACCGATCCTTTCCAGCAGATTGCTGGCGATTTCCTCGGCCTCAGCGAACGCCTCTTCGCCCTTTTTTGCCTCAGCAAGGAGCAGGAGAGCTTCAAGCCGCTCGCTTTCCCCCATCCAGTCCCCTAACTCTTTCTCTATACCTTCCAGCACCTCTCGTGCCGCAGGATACATCTTGTTTGCCAGATTGATCTTTGCAGCAGTGACACGAGCGGATACGTGGAATGCAGGATTATCCAGTTGCCGGGCGAGTTGCTGCGACTCCAAAAGCTCAGCCACGGCTGTTTCAACATCGCCTGTGCCTATAAGATTTTCGAGACGAACCGCCATTCCCATAAACGTCTGTCTCGGATTCTCGCTGCGCCGTGCCATCTCGATTGAACGATCTGCCTCGCGCAGCCCGTCGGCAAACCGCCCCAGTCTCGCGTAGACACCAGCTCGCATTCTCAGGGCATCGATTGTCATAGGAGCCATCTCTGGGGATTGGGCTGTCTTATCTGCGAACTCAAGGGCCTCGAGTGCTTCCTCGTAAAGCGCCAGGGTTATGTTGGAGGTAGCGTACTGAAGTCGAGCGCCCGCTTCGCTCCAGGCATCGCCGATTTGTCTGGCGAGTTCAAGGGCTTCCTGGGCCTGAGCACGTCCTTGCGCGAACCGACCCTCATGATTATTCAAGGAAGAGAGAGCGACCAGGGCCTCTATCGCTCCCGGCTGATTTCCAACCTCTCTGGATAACCTATAGGCCTCTTCGAGATGGGGCAGCGCTTCATCCATTCGCCTGAGCGACTGAAGTATATTCCCCAGACTTGCGTGCGCCTCTGCCAGGGGATCAGGCGCACCCGCCATCTTGCGAAGCTGGAGCGCTCGTCCGTAGGGTTCAAGAGCCTCCTCGAGGCGTCCTCCGTAAAAGTAAAGATGGCCCAGTCTCATCTGGACTTCAGCGCTCAGCTCAGGATTCTGCAACTCCTCCGCCCTGCTTTCAGCCTCTTCAATCTTTGAGCGTGCCGCTGCAAAATCCCCGCGCATCATCTCAAGGCCTGCTATCTCGATCGTGCAGTGGATTATCGTCTGGCGGTGACCTATCTCAAGGGCGGTATTCAGGGCGCGTTCGAGATAACTTTGGGCCTTATCCCCTTGTCCCATCTGAAGCAGCAACCGTGCGATGTTTAAGAGATTGTTCGTCAGAAGCAGCTTGTTTTCCGATTTCTCGGCAACTGCTATCGCCCGCTCATAGTAGTTCAGGGATTGATTTGGACGTCCCATAGCCCTGTTAAGCGTGGCCAGGTTGTTGAGCGAGCGGTTTATGTCCTCCGCATCCCCTGACTCCTGGCTAAGGTCGAGAGCCGCCTTGAAGTCGGCTTCTGCTTTCTCAGGGTTACCTTGCTGAGCCTGGCCGGCTCCTCGTTCAAGCAGAGCAACCGCTTTACCTTGATTGTACGAGAGGGTTTCGGAACGTCTGAGGGCTTCTTCAGCGTACTCGAACAGGTGTTCGAAATCTGAAATGGCCCTGGAGGCGTGGGCCAGTTTGTTCAGGGCGTTAACCTCGCGTTCAGCCAGTCCCTTGCGGATCGCGAGATTGCGAGCGGTCACGTAGTCCTTGGCCGCTTCTTCGAACCGGCCCTGATATTCTAAGACCCCTGCGCGGCCGAAGTGGGCGCAGAAAAGCTCTTCACTTAACCCCTCGCCGAAGTGATCCTCCCATATCCTTATGGCACGTGAATAATCCTCCTGGGTCGCCTCGTTGCGGAATAACCGGCGGTTCTCTCTGGCCGAACGTAAGCTGTAGTTGAACGCCTGTTCCCAGTCGCCGGATTCGGTCGAGTGATGGGCAAGCATCGCAAAATAGCGATCGAGCGATTCGGCGTAAAGGGTCTCGACAGCACGTGCAACCTCTCGGTGCAGACGCTCGCGATCACCGCGAAGGATCGAGTCGTAGCAGACATCGCGCACCAGCGTTTGCCTGAATACGTACTCTGTCTCGCCCGCCTGTATGGAATAGATAAGTCCTGAGGCTGTTGCATGGGACATAAGTTCCCCCACATCACCCTTCTTCATGGCATGCGCAATGATCGTAGAGGGGAAGTGCATTCCGTAGACAGCACCCAGCCTGAGTGCCTGGCGGACCTCCTCGGGCAATCTATCCAGCCTGGAAAAGACAAGGCTGTAAAGATCGTCAGGAATCTCCGCCGCATCCACCCCTTCGCCCATTACCCACTTGTCGTCCATCTCGGCAATTAAGTTCTTATCCAAAAGATAGCCGGCCCACTGTTCAAGAACCGATGGGTTGCCGAGCGAACGCTCGTAAAGAAATTGATGAACCGCATCATCGGCCCCAGCACCCAGTATTTTCTCCGCGAGTTCCCTTGAATCCGATGCAGAAAGCGGCTCAAGCCTAATCCGATCCAAATTCCCTTGCGCGATCTCGAATCCCTCGCAGAACGTTTCTTCATACTCCGGGTTGTATGTAAAGAAGAAGGTTATCCCCTGCGGCCTAAGCCGGGGTATTGTCCGCGCGGCGAATGCAAGCATCTTTAGTGAACCTACCTCGCCTCTTGCAGGATCGTCAACCAGGAGAGCCAATGGACGCACTGCTCCTCGTCGAAGAACGTAGCTTCGGAAGGCGTCCATCAAGTTTTCCACTCGCAGCTCAGGAGAATACGCGGCTATCTCTTCTTGTGCTTGCTCAAGACCAAATAGCATACCTGCGATGAACGCAAAACGTCTCAGGAGCTCGTCACCCTCAAGGTTCTCACCAGCCCTGGTTGCAACATCCCTCAGATGATCTTTTAGTTTTTTATGCTTTGCATCTGCGGAGTCGTCTTCCTTGATAGAGGCCTGGCTCATGAGGATGCGCCGGAAGACCTGATAGGGTGCTCCTCTTTCATCGAGTGATACCTCAAGCACCTCGTGCGTAGGAGCGAGTCTTTGGGC
The DNA here is from genome assembly GCA_023128825.1 of Caldifarciminota bacterium. Lineage (GTDB taxonomy): Bacteria > Hydrothermota > Tepidihabitantia > B3-TA06 > B3-TA06 > B3-TA06. The sequence continues at coordinate 10,237 of JAGMDF010000081.1, forward strand.
TAATCTGTGCAGAAACCTGCTCTTGCCCATCCCGTGATCGCCTGCAATACCCACCACTTTGCTTTCCCCCCGGGCAAGCTCAACCGCACGATCTAGCTCCGATTCATGCGTTGTCCACTCGACCAATTCCGGTCCTGCAGGCTTCCTGGCTTTGCCCAGCCTGAAACGAGGATAGGTTATACCGCCCACCTCAACCTTTGGCATCTCCTCGATCTCATAAAGATCTGAAAGCTTCTGGGCGGCCTCTTGCGTGATTACGAACTCGCCGGATTCTGATGCTGTCGTTATCTTCGCCGCTGCGTTCACACGCTGACCGATTACCGTGTACTCCTTCTGGTGTCCGCCTATGAACCCGGCGAAGCAAGCGCCGTATGCAAGCCCTGCCTTCAGCTTAAGCGGGGTTTTTAAATCTTTCAGATCGCAGAAGAACCCTGCAGCGTTCGCTCGATCTTGCTCATGGCTTAAAGGAGCACCGAATAGTATCAGAAACCTGCTTCCCTGGGGCGCGATGTCCACCTTGTTGATTGTTCCATGATAACTCGAAAGGAGCTTTCCAAGGCTCGTGTAGAAATCGTTGAGGGCTTGGAAGTTTGGATTTGCCGCATCGTAACCCTGGATATTCAAGAATATAGACGCCACCACACGGTACTCCCCGCCTGAGGAGAGCGAAAGCCTTCCGCTCTTGCCTGCGGGCAGGAACGCACGCGTCAACCCGGCAAGTTTTTCGCGTTCGGAGTCATTGATCACAGGATAGACCTCGTCATGGAATATCTCCTCGCGCAGACCCTTCTTGATGATAAATTCGCCGGGATTCAATGACTTTTCCGCTATAGCCAGTTCTTCGATTGGCTCCCCCAGTGGAAACCAGTCGCTCTTTTCCTCATCCCCAAGGATCGCCTCAAAGTAGGACCCGCCTCCCACGATTGCCTTCATGGACAGGGCAAACTCGCCTCTGCGCGTTTTTACCTCAGGGTGCCCCTTGAACCAGTCCAGCATCTGCCATGCCGCGTCGGTGGCACGGTCCACAGCATCCAAACCGTCGAAACGGGCAAGCAGCGAGTCGCCGCCCAGTTTTAGTAGAATGCCATTGTAGTCTGAAAGTATTCGAGAGAGTCGCCCGAAGTGGTCGTTGAGTATCTCCGTGACCCCCTCGATCCCCTCCTTACCGGCGGCGGTCAACGCATCGGTAAGCGGCGTAAAACCAGAGATATCGGTGTAAAGCAGCACGGATCTCGTTTTGGTGATTCCATGAGTAACCCTTTCGTCGCGTGCGATCCGCGCAAGCACATGCAGAGGAATCTGTGGAAGAAGTACCTCCTCGGCCATACTCCTACCTCAACTGGAGCTCGTAACGCAGCGATGGCTGGAAAAGCTGATTGAACTTAGATTCCAGAAACCTCTCGAGGAACGCTTTCCTCTTTGGAATCTTAATGAGTTTGGGCGTGCCCTCCAGGCCGCATAGCTCTGCCAGTATCCGGTGGGCGTCATCGCGAGTGCCCAGGGTATCCACCAGACCGTAGGCGTACGCCTGACGTCCTGAGATGATCCTGCCGTCAGCTATCGCATAAACGCTGTCAAACGGTAGACCGCGGCCTGCCACAACCTCTTCCAGAAACTGATCGTAGACGTCGTCTATCATTACCTTCAAAAGAAGCGTGTCCCGCTCGGTGGGCTGCCGGAACCCCGAACCTATGTCCTTGTGCTCGCGCGACTTAACGGTATAGAGCTGAATACCCACCTTGTCCATTAGCTCTTCGTAGACGGGAAAGTTCAGTATCACCCCGATGGAGCCGGTGAGTGTGCCTGGCAGGGCCACTATCTTATCGGCGGGTGCTGACACGTAGTAGCCGCCTGATGCCGCCACAGAGGACATGGATACCACGACCTTTTTATCGGCCTTTTTCACACGCTTAATTGCCTCGCATATCTCCTGGCTTGCGCCCACGCCTCCGCCTGGTGAGTTGACCACAACGAGCACGCCTTTGATCGCAGGGTTCTCCTCAAACTTTTTCAGGTCTTTGACAATCTCCTTTGAGGAAACGATGGATCCTTCTATCTCCACAAGCCCAAGCCCACCTGCCTTGCACCCCAGGACAAACACCGCGGAAAACATCAAAAAAGGGAGTTTTTTCAGGATAAAACGGCCCATACTGACCTCCTTTTAAGCTTGATGGGCTAGCTCGCCCATTTGGTAGTGGGCCTAGGTAGAGTCGAACTACCGACCTCACGCTTATCAGGCGTGCGCTCTAACCAACTGAGCTATAGGCCCTTGACTTGGAATGATAAGGGAAAAGCGTCCTGTGTCAAGATGCTGAATATCTTACCTCAGGTTTCATGAGCTTCCATGATTTTTTCGAGCTCGGCGATCAAGATCAATGTCAAAGTAAGCATGGATGAGACGATCATCCTTCTGCATACTGCACCACCGCTGCGTCAAGCACCTCCTGCCTGAAGTAACGGCTAAGGTCCTGGGGCGTTCTTAGATCCACCTTGCGTCCGATTATCTCACTCAACTCAATCTCCATGCCTGCCAACCGAATAAGGCCTGGGATGTGATCCGGGTCAAATTCAACCAGCAGATCAATATCGCTGTCAGGGCCGAAATCCCTGCGCAGGGCGGAGCCGAAGAGCGATAACTTCTTGATATGATTGCGCTTACAGAACTCGACGATCTTTTCTCTGGGGATATCGATGGGTATCTTAGCCGCCATTATGCCTCTACAATCTCGGCAAAGACGCCTCTAAGCTTTTCTGCACAAGTCTTTCTCATTCCATCTTGATAATATACCACCTTCCCATCCTGTCAACCCGAACGCTGCCCAAGTTGAATTAGGATTGTTTGTTTCCGCTAGAAGGAGGTAAGGGTGGGGGATACTCGCCTTTGGCGAGCTTCTCCTTTACCAGCGCCAGCCCCTCCTCCTTTGTGGTTATCTTGCGTTCCCACTGGAGTTCCTCCAATTCTCCAAGGATAACCTTGAATACAGGGCCGGGTTTAAGTCCGAGAGCGATGAGATCATACCCGTTGACCAGAGGGACAAACGCAGCGCGCTTTGCGTCCTGGATGGCCAGTTCCAGTATCTTGACGATGGTGTACTCCAGATGTCTGGTCCGGCCAGCGGTGGCGAAGCCGTCTGCAAGATCGAGCAGCATGACCTCCGAGGCCACGTCCGCGCAAATCCTTGCAAATCTCCGCATCGCACGCTCGGTAAGTTCGGGTGCGGTGGCGATAAGATGAAGGTGCATGTGCCTTGCTACTGTTTGCTCTACCCTTTCCGCGTCCTGGTTTGAGAACCGAAGTTCCTTTGAGAGAGCGCGGCGCATCTTTTTGGCTCCCTTGGTGTCGTGTCCGTAGAAGTGCAGGATGCCGTCCTCCATTCTTATGCGCGTTTCCGGCTTTGAAACGTCGTGGAACAACGCGGCAAGCTTAAGAAGCGCCGTACGGTGAGAGTTACAGACAATCTCCTTTATCCTCTCGCGGATGTGGGGAGCCCAGCGATCAGGCTCCTGGTAGAGTATTTGTTCCAGACTTACAAGAACCATCAGCGAATGTGAACGCACCCCGTAGTCCGCCCAGAAGTTTGCAAAGGGGAAGATCTGCTGCATCAGTCCGGCGACGATCATACGGTTGATCAGTGGATAGACACGTGGTAAACCCAGAATCAGCATCAGTTCGTAGGCGATGCGTTCGCGAGCCACGTTTCCAAGTGAGATGAACTCCGCTTCCCGCTCAAGCAACGGGTCTATGCTGAATCCAAACTGAGCGGCGAATCGGTAGGCACGAAGGATTCGCAGTGGATCGGACTGGATAGAATCCGGGCCTACCTTGCGGATAAACCTCCTTTCCAGATCCCTCTCTCCGCCAAAGGGGTCGATGATTGCGCTTGAGCGCTTTCCTTCCAGGATTTTATGTACATCCAAAGCCATGGCGTTGATGGTGAAATCACGGGCGGCAAGGTCTTCCTCTATGGAGCCCTTGAAGCCCTTGAAGTCAAGCACAAGTTCCTTGCGGATCACGACCCTTGCCTCGTCCTCTGCTTCTGATAGGGGCACGAACGCGCCCTTCAGGTTTCGAGCAACCCTGGAGGCGAACTTGACACCCGCACCCTTCACCGCGAAGTCAAGGTCCAGGATCTTTCGCTCAAGGCTGAGATCGCGCACCGCACCCCCCACAAGGTAAAGTTCCTTGTCTCCAATCAATCCTGCTATCTGTTTGAGGATGTCATTGTAGGGCTTCAGCCCTGAAAACTTCACAATATCTCCTTAAGTACCCGACCGGTGTAGGATTTTGCGACCTTTGCTATCTTCTCAGGCGGACCCTGAGCTACAATCTGACCTCCTTCATCACCGCCTTCCGGTCCCAGATCTATGATCCAATCCGCACACTTGATCACATCAGGATTGTGTTCAATCACTATCACCGTGTTGCGTTTCTCAATCAGCCGCTGCAGGACCGCAAGAAGCATCTTTACGTCCTCAAAATGGAGTCCTGTTGTGGGTTCATCCAGGAGGTAGACCGTATGTCCTTTTGGGATTTTTGCCAGCTCCTTTGTCAGCTTGATGCGCTGCGCCTCGCCGCCTGAAAGCGATGGAGCCGATTGTCCCAGCTTAATGTAACCTAATCCTACGTCCTTGAGAAGCCTTAACTTGCGAGCCACAGGCGGAATATACTTGAAGAACTCGAATGCCTCATCAACGGTCATATCCAGTACCTCGGCGATGTTTTTACCCTTGAAGTGCACCTCGAGTGTCTCGCGGTTGTAGCGCTTTCCCCCGCAGACCTCGCAGCGAACGTAGACGTCGGGCAGAAAGTGCATCTCTATCCTCAAGGTTCCGTCGCCGGAGCAGCGTTCGCAGCGCCCGCCCCGGACGTTGAAGCTGAACCGCCCTAGCTTGTAGCCTCGGATGCGGGCCTCCTTGGTCTTGGCAAAGAGCTCCCTTATTGGCCCGAACGCCTGGGTGTAGGTGGCCGGATTGGAACGCGGTGTGCGGCCTATGGGCGACTGGTCGATGTTTATGACCTTATCTATATACTCAAGGCCCTGGATCCCGTCGTGATCGCCCGGCTTGGAGCGGGATCGGTAGAAGCGGCGGGCAAGCGCCTTGTAGAGGATATCGGAGACCAGCGAGGACTTGCCCGAGCCGGATACGCCGGTGACGCAGATAAAAAGTCCTAAGGGGAATTCTACGTCTATGTTCTTGAGGTTGTTGTGGCGTGCACCTTTTACCACCAGTTTCTGTTCGTTAAGTAAACGCCGCCTTGAAGGAATCTCTATCTTGCACTTACCGGTAAGGTAGCGGCCGGTAAGTGAACGCCTAGCTTGCTTGATCTCGGAAGGTGTGCCCTGTGCTACGATCCGCCCGCCCGCGGCACCCGCACCAGGACCAAGGTCTATCACGTGATCTGCCGACTCTATCGTATCCCGGTCATGTTCGACAACCACCACAGTGTTACCCAGATCACGCAGCTTACGAAGCGTTGACAGGAGTCTTCTGTTGTCCCTGGGATGCAGACCGATGGTCGGCTCATCGAGTATGTAGATGACGCCCACAAGCCTTGAGCCGATCTGGGTGGCAAGCCGCACCCGCTGCTCCTCACCGCCTGCAAGGGTGTCCGCGGTTCTATCCAGAGTCAGGTAATCTACGCCTACCTCCAGGAGAAACCCCAGTCTGTTTGAGATCTCCTTGATTACCTCCTTGACGATGGTGCGTTCGTATCTGGTGAGCTTGAGGTCTGCAAAGAAATCGGCCGCCGCGCGTATCGAGAACCGGCTTATGTCGCGGATGTTAACCTCACCGAGTCTTACTGAGAGCGCTTCCGGTTTCAGTCTGTCACCGTTACAGGTCGGACAGGGCAGAATGGACATAAAACCCTCGATATACCGTCTGCGATAGTCCGATTCGGTCTCCCTGTGCAGCCGCATCAGGTTGTTGGCTACCCCCTCGAAGTGTTCGTAGCCCTCGTATCGATGCCCTGAGCGGCCAACGTATTTCACATCTACCGAATCAGGTGAACCGTAAAGGACGACATTACGAGCTTCTTCTGACAGTTCGGCCCAGGGTGCGGCAAGATCAAAGCCGTATCGCTTGGCAACCGCTTTCAGGGTTGCAAGCAGCCAGCCCTGCGGTTCGCCCCAGGGTGCGAGCGTGCCTTCGAGTATGGAGAGTCGGGGATTGGCAATTAAGCGGTCCGGGTCTATCTCCATCTTGGTGCCCAGGCCGTGGCATACAGGGCAGGCCCCGTAAGGGGAGTTGAAGGAAAACAACCTGGGTGTGATCTCCTGGTATGCAAACCCGCACCGGGTGCAGGCAAGCGACTGGCTGAAGGTGCGTTCCTTCTTGTTGTCCACGAGAACACTGCAAAGCCCTTCGCCCTCGGATAGGGCAAGCTCCACCGAGTCGGCAAGCCGTTTGCGGATGTTGGGCTTCAGTACTATCCTGTCTATCATCACCTCTATGGTGTGCTGTTTGTACTTCTCAAGCGTGGGCGGACTATCCAGTTCAACAATCTCTCCGTCCACCCTTGCCCGCACAAATCCTTTGCGCGCGAGCTTGCCCCAAAGGTCCCGATACTCACCTTTTCTTCCCCGAACCTTGGGGGCAAGGATCACAAGCTTTGTTCCCTCCGGGTACTCCAGGATGGCGTTTATGATCTGGTCGGTGCTCATCTTGGATATGGGTATCGAGCAGTTGGGACAGTAGGGCTTGCCTACCCGGGCAAATAGTACTCGCAGGTAGTCGTATATCTCGGTCACGGTTGCCACGGTCGAGCGGGGATTCCGCGCCGAGGTGCGCTGCTCTATGGCTATGGCAGGGGAGAGGCCCTCGATGAAGTCCACGTCCGGCTTCTCCATGACACCCATGAACTGGCGCGCGTATGCCGATAAAGACTCCATGTACCGGCGCTGACCCTCGGCATAAAGGGTGTCGAAGGCAAGAGATGACTTGCCGGAACCCGAAAGCCCGGTTATCACTACGAGCTTGTTGCGCGGAACCTTAACGTCTATGTTTTTTAGGTTATGCTCCCGCGCACCTTTGATGAATATATCCTGTTCCATAGCGTAACCGTAAGTTTAACGCTAAAATCACCCCCAGTCAAGACCGATAAGTGGGTGTTTTAAGGGATAGGTGGGCACCACTGGATTCTACTCGTCCGAGGGGCGACTCAACAGAGCAAATTGTTGAATGTCAAACCTCATCTTGGCTTCAGGTTCTTTCCAGGTGATCGTTCCGCCACTCGTGAGCGAAGCGTTGTGGCTGCGTTAGATTTACTTCGCTGCAATTTGCGGTAGGGGCACGGCATGCCGCGCCCCTGCTTTTTCATACTTGATGCCATATGATCATCTCTTTATTCTATCTCGGAGAAAAACGGTCATAGTCTACCCATGTTTAAGTGGATTTTTACGTGAGGCAATGCGAGCGCTTGACTTGGTGGACTATCTCTTCTATAATCCTCGATGCCTGCACCGCGGTTTATCCGTTGGATAGTCAAGGACTGGTGGCTTAAGCTGATAGCGCTTGTTGCCGCCGTTGTTTTGTGGCTTTTTGCCAGACTTGAGCAGGAGTATACGCGTGAGTTGAAGCTCGGTCTGGACATGTCCCTTCTTCCCACCGAATACGTGGTGGTCGAGCAAAACGTGGATTCGGTGAGCGTGGAGATACGGGGGAAGGGGAGATATCTTGTTCAACTGGGTAAATTCGAACCCAAGATTGTTTTGCCTCTCGTATCCATGAGGGAGGGTAGAGAGCGATTGAGGATCGGCCCTGAGAACGTGAAGCTGCCTGAACAGATCCAGGTGCGGTCGCTTGACCCATACCAGATTGAGCTCGTGATAGAGCGCCGGGCCAAACGCAAGGTAGCGGTTATCGTTCGTTCGGATGGTATCCCGGCAGAGGGATTCGCGATCTCGGATATAGATTATGATAAAACGGTTGATCTATACGGAACTAAGGAGGTGGTTTCGACTTTTAGCCATCTTTTTTCAGAGCCTTTGAACGTGGATGGCGTTTCTGAGAGTTTTTCCACAAAGCTGGCGATTCAGGTCCCGGACACGGCAGGGTTGGCGACCGAACCCTCATCCATCCTGGTAAAGGTAAGGGTCGAGCCTGAGACGACCGTGGTGCTTTCGAATGTGCCTGTAAGCCTTAAGGGAGTGCCTCTTCAAGGACAGGCTTACCTCTTGAACAAGGAAGCAAAGTTGACCCTAAGGGGGCCTGTGAGTCTACTGCGTGGTTACAGCAAGGATGAGGTCGAGGTAACTATCTCGGTTTCTTACATGACGCCCGGCGACTACAGGGTGCCTGCAGATGTTTCGCTGGCTCCGGGTATCAAAGTGGAGAACAGTGAACCTGCAGTATTCCGTTTGCTAATTAGATGATAACCCTGGGGATAGATACGAGCTGCGACGATACCAGCGTCGCAGTTGTAGGGGATGAGGGGATTCGTGCAAATCTTGTTTCCTCGCATCTAATACATGCAGAATACGGAGGGGTGGTTCCGGAGTTCGCTTCCCGCGCGCATACATGCTTGCTTTATCCTATGACGGAGCTTGCCATCAAGACCGCTGGCATTTCCTTTGATGAGGTGGATCTGGTGGCTGCGACCTCAGGACCAGGGCTTATGGGTTCTCTTCTGTGCGGGCTTTCCTTTGCCAAGGGCCTGGCTTGTGCCTCAGGTAAGCCGTTCATCGCCGTAAACCATCTCGAAGGCCATATCTACAGTATCTTTCTCTCTCATCCTCACCTCGTCCCTCCCGTCCTTGTTTTGCTGGTATCAGGCGGGCACACTGAACTCGTCCTTGTACGAGCCGAGTTTGAGTACCTTGAGATCGGTGCGACCCTTGACGATGCCTGTGGAGAGGCACTTGACAAGGTCGGTAAGCTTATGGGATTGGGGTATCCTGCCGGGGCTGCCGTAGAACGCTTGGCCAAAGAAGCATCCAACCCTGTTCCGCTTCCGCGTCCGAATCCTAAGGCACTTGACTTTAGCTATTCAGGTCTGAAAACGGCGGCTCGCAACTATTTAAAGGCTCATCCTGAGACCTCATCTTCCGACATTGCCAGAGGTCTCGAGGAGGCGGCCTTTGACCATCTTACGGATCGCGTTGTGCGTGCGGTAAAGAAGTCTGGTGTTTATCAGGTGGGTTTGTGCGGAGGGGTAGCTGTTAATAAGAGATTGCGGTCCAAGCTTTCGGCTGCCGGGGATGAGGCAGGGTTTAAGCTTTACTTCCCATTGCCGGAGCTGTGCACCGACAACGCCGCGATGATTGCTGTAGCAGGCAGGGCGCGCTACGAGGCGTTCGGGGAGAGCCTTTTTGACGCTTCTGCCTTTGACCGGTTTGCTTTTGCTCAAAGATCCAGGTCATGAAAATCTCGAACGAGTTACTGCGTTACCTTTCCATTAAAGGGATTACCGATCCTCATGAGCAGCGTCGGTTTCTCTTTCCGCAGCTTACGGATCACTACGATCCGTTTCGCATGAACGAGATGGATAAGGCGGTAGAGGAGCTCCGAAGGGCGGTGAAGGAGCATCATAAGATACTTGTTTGGGGCCATGCCGATCTTGACGGGATTGCATCCGCCGCGATGCTCAAATTCGCGCTCGAAGATTTGGGGACAGAAGAGGTTGGGGTACGCATTCCTTCACGGGAAGTAGAGTGGTTCGGGCTGATTCCAGATGAGCTGCGTGAGCTCAAGGCGTCGGGGATGGATCTGGTAGTTACTGTAGATGTAGGGATTACTAACGTTGCCGAAGCGGCACTCGCTCGCGAGCTGGGCCTTGGCCTGATCATCACCGATCATCACGAGTTGATGGGTAAAGCGCCGGATGCGGTAGTCATAAACCCGAAGCTTCGAGAGAGCGGGTATCCGTGGCGTCAGCTTGCAGGTGCAGGCGTCGTGCTGAAGCTCGTTTGTGCGTTATATCAACGTATGGTAGACATGTCGGTTGAGGAACTCGCGCGTCTGCGGCCTCATTACTGGACATTTGCCGCTTTGGGGACCATCTCCGATCGCTGCCCGCTTCTTGACGAAAACCGCCTGATCGTTCGAGCAGGTCTGGATCACCTTCGTTCCGGGGCATGGCCTTCACTTGAGATTTGGCTTAAAGAGATGGGGTTTGAGGCGGAGAGATTGACCGTGTTCGATCTCTACAGCAGGGCTATATCGGTCTTTTACGCGGCGGATCCTGAGGAAGGGGTGAGGATTTTGCTCTCCAAAGATCGCCGGTGGCTTGGCGTTCGGTACGCCGAGCTTAAGGAGAGTGCAATTGAATGGCAGCGCGGCAAGCAATGGATGATCGAGGAAGCGGAGCGCTCGGCACGTCATATAGGCGGGATGGTTATCTCGGTTTCCGAGGATATCGGTCAGGCCTACCTGGGTACTACAACCCACGCTTTGCGTGAACGCTATAATCGACCGGCGATTGTTCTCGTTCCAAAAGGAAAACTGTGGCACGCGGAGTGCCGAGGCATCGAGGAGGTTGATCTACTGGAGTATCTCTCGCAGTTCGAAAGCATCTTCGTGACCTTTGGCGGACACCGTAAGGCCTGCGGCTTCACCCTTGAACCTACGGGGTTGGAGGAGTTTTTGAGTGCCGTCGAAGCAAATCCCATAAAGCTGTCACCATCACAGGATAAAGAGGAGATCGTGTTTGAGCCGGATATTGAGACAGACCTTAAGGATTGGGCCCTTCTTGCTCCGTTCGGTGAAGGGAATTATCCCCCCAGGCTGTTGGCTCAGGGTGTGCGTATCGAAGAAGCCGGTGAAGGATACCGCGCCAATGGGATCCCCGTTTATCTCCCGTTTGCCCTGCGTCCTCCTCCCCAGTCTGACGGGAAATTCGATATGGAATACACCGTTAAGGCCGATGGAACGATTCGAGTGCTTCGCCTTGAGCCGGCGGGCTAACTCCCCCCTTATCTTAATCTCCATCGTGATTTATTCAACCCCGCATATTATCACAAGAACGGCCCGTATCACACCGCAATGCTCTTTACCCTTGTCTGCGTTACTTTGAGAACTAAGTCCTTTCCAGATACTCACCGGTTTCGGTGTTGACCTTTATCTTGTTGCCCACCTCGATAAACGACGGCACGTTTACCTTAAGACCCGTTGTGGTTGTAGCCGGTTTTAGTTGTGCCTGGGCTGTGGCATGTTTCAGAGCGGGCTCGGTTTCCGCAACCTCCAGCACAACCGCTTTGGGAGGCCTCACGCTTATAGCTTTGCCTTCAAAGAAGGCAACCGAGATTACAAAACCTTCAGTAAGGTAGTAGCGGTTATCGCCGATCAACCTCATCTCGATGGCAACCTGCTCGTAGTTCTCGGTGTTCATGAAGTGAAACAGTTCGCCGTCTTCGTAAAGATACTGCATCTCACGCTCTTCAAGGGTAGCGAGTTCAACCCTATCGCTTGAGGCGAATCTTTTTTCGGTTGAAAGACCTGTAAGCACGTTGCGCAGTTTAAGTTGAATCTTGCCCGGTTTACGTCCCTGAGTCACGTGGCGGCTCTCGATCACCACGTAGGGTTCGTCCTCAAGAACGACGCAGTTGCCGGTTTTTACCTGAGTTGCCGGGATCAAAGAACCTCCTTGGGCTCTACGTTTTGTTCTTTAAGCTTTGCAAAGAAAAGGTCACGGATACGCTGCAACGCATCGGTGGTTTTGGCCTCAAAGCGCAATACCAGCATCGGCTGGGTATTGGAGGCTCGAACAAGTCCCCAGCCGTCGGGGAACACTACTCGCGCCCCGTCTATGGTGATGGTCTCATAGTCCTTGGTAAACTCCTCCTGCAGCGCCTTGACGACCTCGAACTTGCGTTCGTCAGGGCAGGGAACGTGGATCTGGGGGGTGTTGATGTAGGAAGGTACCTCGGCTGCAAGCTCCGATAGGGGCCTCTTTTGATTCTCAAGAAGCCTAAAAAGTCTCAAGGCCGCATACAGGGCGTCGTCGTAACCAAAATACTCGTCGGCAAAGAAGAGGTGCCCGGACATCTCGCCCGCGAAGAGAGCTTGTTCTTCGCGGAGCTTTGCCTTAAGGAGCGAGTGGCCCGTTTTGTACATTATAGGATTGCCGCCTCGCTCCCGGATATACTCCACTATGCCCTGGGAACACTTCACGTCGAAGATTATTTTAGCACCGGCTTGACGCTCAAGCACTTCCGAGGCCAGGATAGCCAGAAGCTTATCACCGAAGATCAGCCGGCCTTTCTCGTCCATCGCACCGATCCGGTCGCCGTCTCCGTCGAAACCCAGACCCAGATCGGCTCCGTGCTCCTGCACTAGCCTGCCAAGCTCTTCCATATACTTTGGAACAGTGGGATCGGCAAGATGAACAGGGAAGCGTCCGTCAGGCTCAAGATTTATGTAGGAGACGTCAAGAGCGGGGAAGCCGGCAAAAAGCCGCTCAAGCAGCATCCCGGTAGTTCCGTTACCAGAATCTATGATTACCTTTCTCGGTTCCGTAAACTCAAACGAGCGGTGCATGTAATCAAGATACGCAGGGGTGGGATCGAGTTGCTCTATTCTTCCCGTTCCTTTGCTGAATCTTTCTTCCTCTATTCGTTTTTTAAGTTCCTGGATGGCATTACCGTACAGGCTTTGTTTCGCTTCGCAGATCTTGAACCCGTTCTGATCGGCGGGGTTGTGGCTTCCGGTAATCATCACCCCGGTATCCAGATCGAAATTGTGCAGGGTGAAGTAAAGCAAAGGGGTGGGTATAACGCCCAGATCCACCACGTTAATGCCTGCTCTATTGATTCCTTCTGAGAGATTATCAAAAAGCCTTGGCGAGCTTAACCGGATGTCACGTCCGACCGCGACCCGCACAACCCCGCGCTCAGCTGCTCGTGATGCAAGTGCCCGACCAATTGAGGCTGCCGCCTCGTGGGTGAAATCCCGATCGGCTACACCCCTGATGTCGTAGGCCCTAAAGATTGCCGGATTAATACCTGTCATCTACGCCTGCCTACGTCTGGTTGCGATTTCGCAGGTTACACCCATCTCTGTGTTGCTCTATGCCCGCTTGCTTCCTCTATTGAGCAATTATACCCAGCCAGTCCCTTAGAAGGAACTGAACGCGACCTATCAGGAGCGAAACACGCGACATGACCGTAAGCCCGAAGGTGGCTCCGAATCCCAGCATGATGAATACGATGCCTACCTTGGAAACAGGGCTCAACACACTTTTTTCTTTGCGTGAGAAGAAGAAGTATGCGAGGGTGGTGAGTATTCCTATAAGCAGTATAATCGCCCAGATGCCTGGCCAGGGGTTTCCGGGTTGGAACATCTCAGGCAAAACCAGGGATGCCTTGGTCTGCTCGAATATGGTGGCCTGGAAGATGAGCGGGATTGCGATACCCGATCCTATACCCAGAGCGATTGAGATGGGGATTCGCACCAGCCAGGAGACTTTGGGTATGATTCGTGTGAAGTAAAGGAGTCCTATAGCGATGGGTATTATGAGGATGAGACGCCCTTGCACGAACAAGGGGCGCAGCGCGATCTGCCATAAGCCCAGCCACCAGGTCAGGGCCAGGCCGTAACCTAATGCAAGGCCCACGAAGAGGTGTTCGGCTACCCTGTAGATCGGATTGTCACGGTAGAGTATGCTGAAGATGGCAAGCGTAAGTAAGGCGGCGATCCAAACCCATACGCTCTTTGAGACCGGAAGGAAGACGATGGCCAGAACGATCAATACCACTGCGACTGCCAGGAAAATTACTGTAGGGACCCATTTCTTCATTTCTTCCTCCTGGTTGCAAAGTGGCTTATGTTGCCGAGGATCACGAACAGGATGATTACGAGAAGTGAGGCCGAGAGAGCGGGTAGAGCCTGTGTGCCCCGCAGGAAGATGCTGCGTTCTACATCGGTCACCTTAGGGTCTTGTGGATTGTCTTCTTTCTTGAGTAACTTGTTTACTTTTAACTTGGACACGCCGTAAAAATTGGCAATTGCCAGCATCTTATCCTTATTCACGGTAAGCTTTTGACCCTCTAAGGTTATTGTGTAGGCTTGCTTTTCCTTCAGCCTTACGATCAAGTCACGGGAGTAGGTGGTGGTATCAGGGAACTCCAGCAAGACAAGGGTTTTTTCGAACTTGCCCTGAGAATCCAAAGTGTTATACAACTCATCCAGATTGAGATCGAACCGACGAGCAAGACTGGCTATGTCGTTTGAATCGGCATCAAAGCTCTGTTTCTCAACGGTTACCTTAAAGGAGTTTGGTTCCAGAAGATCGATTTTCATATCCGGATAATATCGATCCTTTGCTAAACGCTCGTACTCCGCGCCTGCCTTCATCCCGGCAAGCATCCCTACGAACTGTTTGGAACCAAGGAAGGGATAGATATCCGCTACCGATACCGAGGTTACGCCTGTAGCCACCGGAACATCGTAGGGTGTATGGGCGTAGTAGACCCAGTAGCCGTAAAGGCTTGATCCGGTGAAATCCATTGCAAGGCCTATGTTGTCGTAGTTCCTTATTCCCTCCATGACGGGCAGTTCAGACAAAGGGGTGCCGAAGTAATCGGTTGGGAAGACCTGGTCGATAAAGTTGCCCATGCCGAGAACTACTGCAACCGGGCTGGGTTTCCAGCCGAGAAGAACGTAATCTATGCCGTATTCCTTGTTGTGTTCTTCAGCCAGTCTTGTTAGAACCTCAAGGCCGATATCGGTTCCCTGGATAGGAAGAGCCATAACCAGCAGCGGGATATTCCGAGCGAAGGCGTGACGGATAATCGCTTCCAGCTGAGGCTTGAGCTCGGGTTCGGTCTGGGGATCGAAATCAACTGACAGCAAAATGGCCTTTCGTTGACCGTTGGGGTCTATGCTCTCGATGTGATCGAATACGCTTTTTGTCCGTGGCATGGCGCGAACCTTGGACGGGAGTTTCACCGTGAGTATAAGGGGTACGATCACTGCAACGGCCAGAACCATGTAGATGATGCGGCGATCTATCTTACCTAGTTTTTCCCAGAAGTTCATTTCGTACCTCCGATGTAGCCGCGTTCAATACCTAGGATGATCTTCAGTGAGGTTGCTATCCCGCCGAGGCTTGCCCCAAGGAGTATTCCGCGTTTAGCTGCCATGTTGGGTACTGAAAGCAGCCATTCGCCGAGGTCTCCGAGAGGTAGCACGTTATAGAAGATGATTGAGAGCATGATGATGAAGGCGGCGATCAGAAGAAGAATAGAAACCAGCGACTTTGCACGGAACGAACGGTAGGCCGCAGATGCGATGTAGAAGGCAAGCACCGAGAACATCGTGGCTCCTAGAGGAACCATCATGTAGTTGTAGAAGTTGGCGAAAAGGTAGGTGAAGACCGGGATCTGCTGTCCATGAACGGTTACGGGAAGCCAACTCATGTTTGGAGCGCGTCCGATGATACCGATTACGGCCATGATAACTAGGGCACCAAGGGCTATTGGGCTGTAGGCCCAGCCTTCCTTCTTGTGCCTGATCTTGGTCGCGTGGTGGGTGACGAAGCTTGCAAGACCGATGATGAAGGCGAAGGAACCTATAACCCTGAGCCATTCCAGGGCGGTGTTCTTGAAATCCTGGGAGAACTGGTGAGGTATGAAGAACTGGATCATCAATACGATACCAAGCACCAGGGTTATAGTTAAGGGTATTCTGCGTTTCATGCCGCCCCCTTAGACCGAGGTGACGATTTTGGTTGCGAATTCAAGACCGAATAGAGCGAGGATAGTAAGTACAACAAGGAGTATGCCGATGGTGGCTTTGCCCCAGTCCTGGGCCTTGATGGTTCCCACAAGATTGGGTTCCCGTGAAAGATATGCCGAGGCCGCGTAGAGCTCCTCCCCGATGATGGTGTAGTCGCAGGCGGTGATAAAGAAGGGCAGCTGTGCCGAGGCGTCGGTGCCCGCGATCTGAATCGCACCCGAGATGTTACCGGTCTCGGCAAGAAGCAATGATTCCGCGTAGAACATTCCCAGGAAGAAGTTGGTGGCTGGTTTTTCACGAAGCATTATGCCGTTGACTGCGGCAACGTAGGCAAACTGACTGGTGGTTACGAAGAATACACTGTCCGGGTTGAATGCGTCAGGACGACCTGCATCAGAGTAAGCTTCTTTAACGATTTCCCGGGCAACGGTGTACACGATAGGATCTTTATTTGGAACAATGATGGGGGTGTCGTACTGGGCCGCCTTCTTGGCTATCCCTTGCAGGATGTTAAGCGCCGCGATGGTTGCGATATCACCGATGCCTGAGAGTCCGGGCACGAACAGAATGGGGCGTCCCATCTCTGTGGCGCGGCCTACCGCCTCGTCAATAGCTTCCAACCCGGCGATCTTTCTGAGAAACAGATTCTTGCCTCGCTTCGCCTGAGAGATGAAGAACGTAACCAGAGAGAAGAAGAAGATCATCGCAACCAGAACGTTGATCCTGCCTATATGGAACCACTGTCCAGCGGCCTGGGTTGCAGCCGAGGGCTCTGATACAATCGTTTCTTCCCCGCGAACCGCAGCCACCTTGTAGGTATAGTCCGTGAAGTTTGCGATCCCTCCGTCATCCACGATACTATCCGTACCTGGTGCGATAACCGCCGCTGCTTGGAACTCTCCTCCTTCTTTAGAACGCAGGATGATGTAATCATCCAGGAGCTTGTCGTCCGGTGAAAGCTTCCAGCGTACTACCAGCTGATGACCTTCGTCATTGGGAAAGTCTGAGACTTGGACTTCTGTCGCCGGTCTGATTGGCGGCAGGATATCTGCCAGCGAGTCCACTGGCGTTTCCGCCTGGGAGAGGAGAAGCGGAATTAGCATAAGTAAGGTCAAATGCCCCTCCTATTTAAAGGCTTCTTTACATTTGCACGGCTTTGACCCGCACCGCGGGCAGCCCTTTCCGTATTTTGCTCTGCCTTCTTCCTCAAGATCTATTCCAGCAAGATTGGCCAAAGTGCACAGCCACGCGAGAACGTCGGCAAACTCCTCCCCTTGAGCCTTTTTGTCTGCGTACCTTATTGCCCGTGCCAACTCACCGACTTCCTCACTGAACCACACAAACGTTCGTGCCAGCCCCCGGCCAGAATCCTTGTGGAAGAACTCTTCCTTAATCAAATCTTGAAACTCACGTACTCCAAGCTTATCTTCCATTGGCGCTTATGATACGGTTCAGCGGCGCGTTGTCAATACCTACGATCCTTCATGGCTGTTAGACGAATTTTAGCTGAACCGGGTTTGCAGCTGCAATGTCAGTTTAACTTGAGAGAAAGTGTATCTCGATGGCGCGCAACACCCTGGGCAGCGCTGGGGGAGCTGTCCGATGGGTAAGATCAATACAGGTAAAGCGTTCTATTCGACCAGTATGACCTTCCCTGCGGTCGCACTGCCCGAAGAGGAACGGATAAAGTAGACGCCAGGCGAATGGGTTGCTCCCCAAATAATCGTGCCCGACGATCCTGCAGCGTGTATCTCATCCACCTTCCTGCCCGTTGCGTCGAAGATGGAAGCATGAAAGCCCTGAGGGTAGTTCTCGTAGCTTAATACGATTTGCGGACCGATTGAAGCAACCACCTCGAAACTCAATGGTGGATTAATGACCGTTTCCTCTTTGATTCCCAGATTCCCTAAGGAATCGGTCTTAACAATAAACAAATCTCCGCCCTTTTCACCTACAACTATGTAACCCCCGTCTGAGGTCTGTTCAACATAGCGGGGCACACCACCATATTCGTGTGCCCAAATATCATACCCTTGGCCGTCAAGCTTCAGGAGTGTCCAGGGGTCACCGGCGATTATGTATCCTCCGTCTGCGGTGGGCTTAATACAATATCCATCTTCCCAGGCTGGCGATGATCCATACTCGATAGACCATATATCGTATCCATAAACCGTATCAACCTCCGCCGCCCGAAGATCAAAATGTTGTACAGAATCTGGAAGTTCCGGTCCCCAGGTAGGTCCGACGAACACGTAACCCTGGTGTCCTTCGTGTAAATAATTGATAAAATTCAGCCGGGGATGGAATTGAGAAAACTGCCAAACGACCTCACCTGTATCGTCGATCTTAGCTAAACATTTACCATGGTAACTACCTGAAGCTGTAATAATATAACATCCATCACTCGTGGGGCTGGAACAAGCAATAACTGAGGTTCCGAAGTATTCATCGTAGTCTTTTGAATAAATGACCTCACCAGCGCTATCTAGTCTGTAAAATCCGCCTAAACCTATTACCAAATATCCACCATCCGGGGTTTGCTCAGTATAACCTGCTTCACTTAAAACCTGTGTCCACAAGGTATCACCCATACTATCCGTTTTGAGTACCCACGAGCCATCTCCAAAGGATCGAGTTCCTCCAAATATCAGATAACCTTCATCATCGGTTACCTCAAGCCGACTCCCGTGATCCCATGATTCTCCGCCGTAGATCCGCGTCCATGCTGTATCACCATCTATATAGAGCTTGAGCAACCAAAGATCGGTCTCACCGGCACCCAAGGATTTCGTCTCTCCCAATACGACGAACGAACCGTCGTTTAGTTCTTGTACGTAATAACCCCTATCTGCTTCATCACCACCGTAGGTGCGCATCCAGCCGGCGTAGATTGTCTTAGGTATGACGGCAAACGTTGTAGCCGCCAGTAGAATGAACAAGGGCTTCCTAAGCATGATAGAACTCCTAGTTTTTGCCGGTTGCCCGGCGTTTACCTGAGCCAAAGACCGTCTTGTAAAAACTGCTCTATGTCATTTTATCTATAATAGGTTGATTTTGGGGCTTGTCAAGCAGGAAAAACCCGAAATTGCCAGAAAAGCACAGCAGACGAGTGGGGTGAAAAGAATGTTGACAACTTATCTTGACGGAGTAGAATTCCCATAGACTATGCCGGAGTAGCTCAGTTGGCCAGAGCAGCGGTTTTGTAAACCGCAGGTCAGGGGTTCGACTCCCTTCTCCGGCTTTTTCAATCGTTACCCAGTAGAGCGCATCCCGTTGTGATTCAAGCACTTACAGGGGGTATAGGTATCCCTTTGTGCGGGTGCAAGGTTTACCCTATCACGCCTCAAAAGTAGTCGAATGGGTGCAAAACCAGCTAAGAACCCCTAAAATAATACACCTACTGACACAGCCCAAAAGGGTGCTCGGAGAAACACAGCTCAAACACAGAGGGTTTAGCCCTAGGTTAGTCAGTTTAGGAAGTGGTGCAATTTTGGTGCAGGGGTTTAGGGCAAAATTAGGGCAAGGGATTCAGCGGCTATGATTCTAGGGGACGCAAGCAAATTATTGGTTCCTGAGCTAGAAGTTCGCGGAGGATTGAGAAGTCGGGGAGTTTAAGGGCTTTAGCGATGCTTGCATCAATCTCAGCCCTAACCGGATCGTCGGCCATTTCCGGGAAGGGCAGGAGGGTCTTTTCGCAAACGTTATCATAAGCTTCTGCAATGTCCTTTAGCTGCTTGGGTTTCAATGCCCTTACGTCAAGCACCGGCATTGCGCCAAGTACGGGTTTCTTGAATTTCACCCAGGCCCCTTCTGTTTCTTCCCTGTTAGCAAGAATCATAAGTAAGCCAAGGGTCGAGTTCAACCAAAGAGTTAAGGCCTTTTCACGTTTTGCATTTGTTCTTTTTCCTTTAAGCGCAAGAGGCCACCATACATTGGAAAGAACTTTTTTTGACAACCGAACTGAGATGTTTTCCTGTGTGTTTAATCTAACCCTTTCAGAGATTAAAATCTTCCCTGCCTTAGGCCATAGATCTTCTGCCTTACGCAAATGGCGGCCTTCTTTTGCTTTCGAAAGTGGCGAAAGGTATTGGTTAGGTATTTGTGCGAGGGTGTAAACCATGTCCGCTTTATGATTCCAAAAGGCTGGATAGGTTGTCTTTGCCTTACTGGTTTTAAATCCGTCGTGAATATCTCTTACATCAGGTCCTAAATCGCCTAGCTCTTTCAATGAACAAAGCTGGACAAGAGCCATTTTCTTTCGACCAGGCAACCATACTTTATTTCGCATTAGGTGATAGGCTGCCCGGATAAGGTCTGCCTGTGCAAACGCATTGGGGAGAATCCAAAGAAACTGTTCTTTTATCTCCGTCCAGGGAAGAGAAACAGCTTCACCCACCTTTCGATCTCCAATAGAAATATCCAAGGCCCCCTGCCCTTTTGCGATATCCGAGGCCTCTTCGTTAATCAAAGTTCTTGCAATTGCCAATGCTTCAAAGGTTGTGGTCGGGTTGTGCCATAGATTGATTGCTGTAATACTCCCTTCTTCCTTTGAAGCATCCCTGTTGTTAGGCGACGCATCCTTGTAAATCTTCTTTGCAACAACTAGAACTTCGCTTAAGCTGGTGTTCTCGGAAAAGTTCCACCTGTGCGGGTCGTGGCTAGCCACAACGTATTCTACTCTATATTTGTGCCGGAAAAGTTCACGGGTTTTCTCCCATGCTACACCTGAAAGAAGCGCTTTAGGTAGAACCAATGCTATACGGCCATCAACTTTTATGCGCGGATCGGCTGTAGCTACAAATACTGAACCTAACCCAGCCGTAATACTGGAATAGTACTTGGCAGTGCCGCCAATCAGTTTCTTGAGTTTTTTCTGCATCTCCTTGCGTTCTTCCTCAGGTGCCGAACCGAAAAGAAGATTTCCACCTACACTTCTTGTAAAGGGAGGATTCATCACGCAGAGGTCAAGTTGGGGCAAGGCAACCTCGCGGAGTTCTCCTTTGTCCCCTTCTATTTTCTCATCTTGGTTTACGTTTCCCTCTTTGATTTTTTGAATCTGAAAGTCTTCGGAGCTAAATAAAGGTTTGTGAGAGATGAGCTTTCCGTCGGTTATAAACTCGATACTTCCAAGCCGATGAAAAGAACCGCCCAACGGCAAGCTATAAAGATTCATCCCACGGAAAGGAACTTCAGGGGATCTAAGGGCTATAGTAGAAGCGGTTAAATGCACAGCAGACGGAAGAACATCGTAACCGTGAAGGATTTGCTCTGTTAGAATTTTTTGTACCCTTGAGAGATCGAGAGGCTGTTTTAGAATTGCTGACTGGCTGATATAATTATGTTCAACAGCATCAGCCGCTGCCATCAATAAGGTTCCTGTTC
Source organism: Caldifarciminota bacterium (assembly GCA_023128825.1). Taxonomy (GTDB): domain Bacteria; phylum Hydrothermota; class Tepidihabitantia; order B3-TA06; family B3-TA06; genus B3-TA06. Next base: position 31,294 of record JAGMDF010000081.1, read on the forward strand.
CACAGGCGAGATCGGCAATCCGGAATTCAGCAAGCTCTTCAAGGTTATGCCATTTGAGCGGCCACGAGTCCTTATTAAGAGCAAGTTTCAACAGCAGGGTAGCGGAAGGGATGCTGGTGTAGAAAGTACCTAGATATTTTGCTTCCGCGAGGAGTTGATGATAGACGCGCCCCATCAAATCGTGTCTCAATGCCGCTCTCATACGAACTATGCGCTTGGCTTGTTGAGCCAAGTATCTCACCGACGCCATAACGTCTTTGTTGGATGTGAGCTTTAACGTGATTTTACGAGCCAAATGAAAGATAGGATGATAATTGATTTTGTCAAGAATGAATTTCCAATGTTCGCTGAATCCTAATTGAACATCGTCTTGGATAAGTATGTCCCCCAACGATGAAACCTTAGGTTCAGATTCTGAGAGTATCTCTTGGAAAATCATTGCATTGATAAGGACTAATCCGCTGATGCGGCCAACTGAGTTTCTTTGTTTCAGGGTGAGTTCAGTCGCCATCCTCTTCCTCTTTATTCTTATCTTTTTCAGCCGGTAGTTCTCGTATGCCTAAAACCTTAGCGATACGTCCTACAATACCTTTCTTCGCAACGATATTCTTAGCGAAATTCTCAACGCCTAAGTTGAGAACTGCGACAGCTTTACTCACAATGTCTTCCTTGACCAAGTTTTCGAAAGCCAATCTCAAAGCATCTTTTAGGTAATCAACGTCTGCCTCTACAAATCCGCCCTCCTCGGACTCAGTGAATATCGCTATTCTAAGCTTGCTTTTCTCCAAAGTTAATTTTAATCTATCGAATTCAACTTCTCGCAATTCAGCTGGATAAACTACGGCAACCCCTATGTGTGCTATACCTTCTACAACCCTCTTCTTGGCGGAATCAAAGGCTTTCGTCTCAGCATTTGGTTGATCGCTGACTTCTCCTTCGATAACAGTTCTCAATCCACGGAAATCTACAATGACATCCGGCATCCTTCGTGCTTTTTCAATACCTACTTTGATTATATCTTCTGGGGTTGAGATTACACCTCGTTCTTGCAATAGCTGAGCTAGCAAGACATTGAATACTTCCTGACGGTAAGCCATATCCTTGGAAAGAACTATACCCGCAACCACCAAGTTGTCAACCCGCAGCACCGTGCTGGAATGAGGCACCGTCAGGAAGGCGCGAGGCGTGGCTGCCGCATAACGCTTAGATGGATTTCATGGATTCTTGGTTCACTTTTGGCACAGTTTGAGAACCTATTCATGGAGGCTCTTAGCGGTATATTTCGCCGAGACGATATGTTAATCGCCTAGCTCTAGGCCAGCCTGCATCAGCAAAGATATTCAACACATCCAATAAGGACTGCCGCGCATCTTGACTAACTTGGAAAACATCTCTGTGTTTAGAGAGGTAACACTCAATTAGTCTCACGAAAATATCGACAACCTGGTATTCATACTCAAGCCTCTCAGCTTGTCCAACTCGTATAATGGTTCCTACTCGGAGGAAGACCTTTAGGGAGTCAAAGTCTACTTGGGTTTCAAGTGTTTCCAAAAGATGGTGTGCAAGAGATGAAATTGCTATTTCGGCAAGACTATTAACTATATCATCTGTTTCCTCGAAGAAACGCTTTCTCACTTCTAAGGAAGGCGGTTTTCTGTCAGGTGAACTAGATTTCAAATCAAGAGCACCTGAAGTATAATAAAGTTGACTTCCTGCTGTCGTGAGTATTTCTTTTAGATTCTGGTACGGTCCCTTTTCTCCCTCTTTCAATTCTTCTTTTCCCCCCCTCACAGGCTGCCCCCGCAACTCCAAGAATTTTGCCTTAGAAATTTCAACGATCTTTCGGAAAAGATCTATTGCACGCCAACGGTCCCCTAACGCTTGAGAATCAGTTATTTCTACAGCACCGTAGATTAACACTTCTCTTATTGACGAAAGGATCTCTTGACATTCTTCATGCTGGGCCTCTGGTTCTTTAATTATATCCTCGATAATTCCACGACTCGGTTTGTGGTCTTTCCAGAGCAAGGCCTTTAAAAAAACAGAGCGACAGCCTTGACGAACTTCCTCTGCTCCGTCTCCCTCTTTAATCCTGTCGTAGATTGATTTCGCTAACCCCACAACCTTATCTGTGTCTTCTAGAATAAGCGATTGCAGATTCAAGGTAAGATTAATAAACCGCTTCAGGACCCCCCTATTTTTTTCTTCGAGAGCGAATCTTTCGATTAAGAGCCACATCGTCTCTTTAGCATTACTGTAAAGCAGAGTGAGGTTACTAGCTATCTCATATCTTACTTGTGGGACTTCATCTTGGCTGAGTTTATATATATACTGCGACCTTCTAGAGCTGGACACGGTGGTTGTGTACTCTATGAAAGCAAAGCTTTCAAGGGG